>DATMOZ010000291.1:0-2036 GCA_035567995.1 Acidobacteriaceae bacterium | reverse complement strand
CCATCCGCCAGCGGCTGCAAAAGGCCGTGCGGACCGACACGGTAGGGTCCCCAACGCCCCTGAAGATGCGCAGCAACTTTGCGTTCGAACCACACCAGATACGCGACGGCGGTTAAGACGAGAAAGAGCAGCACCACCACCTTGATTAGAGAAATGACGAGGATCGACTGCGTGAAGGTCCCGTTCACGGCGTCGCGCCCGCTTCGCGGAGAGAGCGAATCATCCGGCAGTAAGGAGTCAGGCTGCCGCTGGTGAAAAGCGAATCGTTGCTCGAAAAAATGACACCCGCCGCCGTTTCCGCGGGACGATGGCCGTTTGTGGCCTCGGGTTTCGGTTGGGTCGGTTCCGCAGCGCCGGTGAGCAGGCCAGTCCAAGAGACGTCATACCCGGGCACAATGCGCGCGATCTCCTCGAATGCGGCGTCAGGCGTTCGCAACGCGATCGGCTGTCCGATGCGCTGCTGCGCCAATTGATAGGAAAGAATGCGCAGAATGTCGAAGTCTGTACGCGGCCCCATAAAATCCCCGCCCTTGCGCACAAGCTGAACCTCGCCGGCAGTATTCGTCATGGTGCCGCTTTTCTCAAAGCCGGAAAGCGCGGGCAAGATGATATCGGCAAGCTGCGCCGTCTCCGAAAGATACAAGTCCTGAACCACGAGCAGATCGAGCTTGCCCATGCGCTTCGATCCGGCGAAGTCAGTTCTCTTGGCGGGATTTGCTCCGACGACATACAACGCTTTCAACCGTCCGGCAGTTGCGGCATCCAGCATGGCGCGCCCATGGAGCCCCGGCTTCTCGGGCAGCGTTGTGCCCCAGAGGTCTCCAAAAAATTGCCGAGCGGCAGGGTTGGCGACAGGCGCATATCCCGGCAGTAAGTCTGGCAGAAGCCCCATATCCGCGGCGCCGCGCGAATTTGCATAGTCGCCCAAAGCCATGAACCTCGTGCGCTTGCCCTGCGCGGCCCGTTCTCGCGCGAAATCGCCGAGCCTGGTGAGCGCCGCGCCTTGAACGGCGGCGCCGAAGAGCACGATCAGATCGTTTTCACGGGCAAGCGCGTCGCGAAGCGCGCCGAGACGGCGGTCCAAATCGCTTTCGGAAGCACTCGCATCGCCCGTCGCCGCGGCAAGTTTGGCGATTGCCGCTGCTTCCTGTCCGCCGGGCATCAGCACAAAATCTTGCGCTTTGCGATGAAGCTTCTGTTCGCGTGAATCCAGAATGTACAGGCGCGAACGGAAATGCCGGATGGCGGCCCGGATCTGCCAGGCGACCAGCGGATTCTGCTCCGTCGCGTCGTTGCTGATCAGCAAGAAAGCCGCAGCAGATTCCAGATCGCGCATGGTAACGAAAATACCGCCAGTTCCAGAAGTGCCTGCCAACCCGGCCGCAAGCGCCATCAGACCGGCATAATCCGCCGTGCGGTGATGATCCACATTGTTCGTGCCTATCGAGGCCCGCGCGAGGCGTCCCAGCAGATAATTCTCTTCGTTTGTCGTCCGATTCGAACCGTAAAAGGCGATCGCGTCCGGACCGTTCTGCTTATGTATTGAAGTCAGCCGCGACGCCACGGTTTGCAGCGCCTCTTCCCAGCTCGCAGGTTCGAGCCTGCCGGCTAGGCGGATCAAGGGCTGCGTCAGCCGTTCGGGATGCCGAGTGTAATCGAATGCGAAGCGACCCTTCGCGCAGAGAAAATCGCCGTTAAAGCCGGAAAGATCGCGGTTATTGGCGCGCAGGATTTCGTGATTGCGCACGCTGAGGGTCGTTTTGCAGCCATTCGAGCAGTGTGTGCACACGGTGGGGACGTACTGCATCTCCCACGGGCGCGTGTGATAGCGATAAGTTCCGCTGGTAAGAGCGCCGACAGGGCATATATCGATGCACATCCCGCACTCAACGCACTCGAGAGAGTCTTCGCGATTGGGAATGATTACCGAATTGGCCCCGCGCTGGCCCACGCCGAGAGCTTTGACGTCCATCCCTTCATCGCATACGCGGACGCACCGGAAGCACAGGATGCACCGAGGCGCGTCGTAATAGACG
>DATMOZ010000290.1:0-3078 GCA_035567995.1 Acidobacteriaceae bacterium | reverse complement strand
GATCGCTTCTTTAAATCCCTTGAGAAAAATCGCGCCGAGAATGCCAAGCAGAATGAGCGTGACGGCCATCTGGCTGGTCATCCAGCGCGACGTGAAGGGATTGTGCGTGAAGTGTGCAGCGGCGTCGGCGGCTGAAAGCGTCATCGTGATGACGAAATCAGTTGTGGCGAAGCCGAGCAGAATTAAGACGAAGGCTTTCCCTTTCCACTTGGGAAAGAGTTTCTCGAGCATCGAGATGCTGCCCTGGCCATTGGGGCTGGCTTCGGCGACGCGGCGGTAGACGGGCAGCGCCGCGAAAAGCGTGACGATGACGAGAATGAGTGTGGCGAGCGGAGAGAGTGCGCCGGCTGCAAGGAAGGCAATGCCGGGTTGATAGCCGAGGGTGGAGAAGTAATCCACCCCTGTGAGGCACATCACGCGCCACCACTCATGCTGGTGGTCGGACTCGCCTTTAACGCCTTTGGGCAGGCGAAGGTCAGCTAATAACCAGTCGGAGAATTTCATGCTCGGCGCCACCTTTTCGGACGCAGTTCTCGGCGCCAGCGACATGAACTGGTGCTCCGACGAATATTGAGATGCGAAACTGCGAACCCGTGCAGGCGCGACGCGATCACGGCGCGGGAACCAGAAGAGTCTTGCCCGCTACCGTTGTCAGGCCGTCGAGTGTGTCCATGAAGTTTGAAGCGAGCAGCGGCACTGCGCGGAGATGCCAGAGGATTTCAGCGTTCTTCCAGGCGGCTTCGCGAGCGGCGCTCACGCTCCATGCGGCGATTGTGTCTTCGACATTGGAAGCCGGCGGAAGCACGTCGCCGAGCAGTCGAACATTCAACGTGTGCTTGGCAGATTCGATGAGGCCATCAAGCGTGGCGTTCAGCGCGGTGTAGTCGTTGTATTGCGTTGAGCCGTGTTGCGGAACTGTGCCGGTTGCTTCACAGGTTGCCACGATCGCCATTGGAAGATCGTGATTGATGTGGGCGTTGATTCCGGCGAGCGCAAACTGGATGCGGGCGGTCTGGACCTGTCCGCGGCGATCGAAAAGAGCCCGCCAGCAGCCGGGTGGCTGCTGGGCGGCGGCGCCGTCAAGCGCTGATTGGAGCGCTGTGAAGTAGAGCCGCGCGAATTGCACGTCAAGTTGCGCGAGCCAGTCGGGGTTGCTGAATCCAGCGCTGAGTATGCGCGTCTCGGCGGCCTGAGTGACCTGGAGATACAGCCAGTTGAACCATTTCAGGCCGTCGCCGTCGATGCAGGCTGCATCGATGCTCTGCATGGTTCGCATGACGTCGGCGACGGATTGGGGAGGAGTGCTGACGGCCGCGAGCAGCATTGGGTCGTAGGGGAACATGGCTGGCGATTATAGCCGCGCGGCTGGTGGCGCCGGCCAGGGCGGTTCCGGCCAGGTTGATTTGCCGAGCGGGACTGCCAACCAGATGGGCGCTTTTTCTCATCAGTTGCTCATAGAAGTTTTTGACTCATTTGCCTTCTGAGCAAATAATCGGGGTCTATGGCCTGGCTTAATCGGATACTGACGAACCGTTCGTTTGTCCCCGATTCCTTTTTGAACGTGGTGTCTGCGAATCGTGAGGACACGGGGAGAGTTGCGCTCCGAAACTTCGTAAGGGAAAACCGCGATCTGCAGAGCGCCGTGCTGCAGCGCTTCGACAAGGCGACCGGGCCTTCAGTGACGCGGAAGGATAAGATCGCCGTCGCGACTTTCCTGACCAAATACGGGATGGCGGTTGCGGAGAAGGGCGACTATCTTCGCGGGGCTTCGGCGCTGCTGTTTGCGCTGCTGGTCGTTCCCGACTTTCTGGAAGCGGTCGCAAGCATGGCGATTGTCTATCACGCATGGGAAGACAGGATCGCGGCGAAATGGGCTGATCACTTCCTGACGCTGACGGCGCCAGAAAAAGCGGCGCATTCGTATCTGACGTCGGGGTTTTTGAGCTCCGGGGTGATGTCGAGCGAGCGGACGGAGCTGCTGCGGAAGCAGATGGTCGGCATTGTCTTTGATTGCGAGCAGCATTCGCACTGGCGCGACAGTTCCACGGGCCGGCAGAAGTTTGGGATGGCGCACTGAGATTTCCGGGTACCCCCTGTGGGGTACCAAAAGTACCTAAAGTCTTCAGAGAATTGGAGTTGAGTCTGGACTTCGGTATGCTGCAAGTCTGGGTTAGGAAAGAACAAAAGCCGCGCTCAATGCGCGGCTTCGATGTCTTAATTGTACCGGCGGTGTCAAGCGCCGGCATCTGAATGCACATGAGGATTTTGGCGACTGCGGTAGTTGTTTCGATGCTCGCTTTGGCGGGGTGCACGACGGAGTCCCGAAGCCCGGATGCGATCAGGGAACAGACCGCGAACGCGACGGCGGCAGCGAAACGCGACGCGAAGGCCGTGGCGCAGGGAGTGTTCGAAGGGCTGTCGCGCAAAGGCCCGGTAAATATTAATAAGGCGACGAAGGAAGAGTTGCTGACCTTGCCCGGAGTAAGTGAGACGACGGCGGACGCGATCATCGCGGGGCGGCCGTACTCCAGATCATCGGAGCTGGTGCGAAAGCATATCGTGTCGAAAGCGGAGTACGACAGCATTGCGGACCGGGTTGTGTCTACGCGCTAGTAGATATGCGTGGCACGCGCCGGAGGGATTATTCTCGTGCGTCACTTCTGGAATATCGGCTTAAGTAACAGGGTGCTTGCTATCGCGACTTGGATTCTGGTTGCGCTGATTGCGATCGCGTTTGTGCGGGCGCTGTTAGGGTGCGGCTGGCTTTGCCTCGATTGATGGTGGAAAATTGCGCAGGCGCATGGACTGAATGGAAGTTCTATGCCGACTGAACCAATCAACTATCGAGTAAATGATGTTGCGACTCCTGTATCAACCGGACTGCGCGCGCGGTGGGGTCGCCCACTTGCCGTCGCAACTGCGGTAGTGTTCTTGATATCTTCGGCGTTCCCTGTAGCTGCTTGTCTCGTAAAAGACACGGCGTCCTTTCCAACATGGTGGGGGCATGGTGGATGACGGCTTAGCCTTTGTGCTCGCGATCCTGGCATTCGCGATCATGGCTCTCGCTCACGGCAAAGT
>DATMOZ010000289.1:0-4772 GCA_035567995.1 Acidobacteriaceae bacterium | reverse complement strand
GACCGCGGTTGCAGTGGCTGCCGACGCGACTGGAGGCGCGGCTTGCTCTTCCGGGGAATCGGATCTCAGTTCTCCGTCGGAGGTGAACAGTCGCTTGTCGCTTACTTTGAATTCGCTTTCTTCTCGTCTTTTTTGAGCCATTTGAATTACCCGGTTTCCTAAAATTTGTTTTGAGATTTCATGCGAGCGGGAGCGATGCCGGTTTCAGCTTCGCGGTTCCCGCGTGCAAATCTTTTTCAGCAGCCTCGCGTCGCAGGTAACCCAGTGCGACTGGACGATCTCCGCCGGATAGAGGCAAGATCGCGCTGCTCGTGATGTCGCCAACTTCCTTTTCATCGGCCGCAATCTTCGCGCCCGGCTCCGGCAGCGTACCTTCGACCTCGAACGCCGTGAACTGCCGGTGCACAGCGCCGCGCGAGCGGATGCGCTCCACGATCTCCTGGCCGAGATAGCAGCCTTTGGTGAAATTCAAGGCGCGTGTCTGCCCGGTTTCCTGCGGCAGATCGCGCTCGCGGATGTCCACGCCAAATTTAGGGATGCCGAAACTGATCCGCCGAAGCTCCAGCGCGTCGGCGCCTACCGGAGTCGCGCCTGCCGCAACCAAGGCGTCCCACGTTGATTTCAGTGTGTCTGGCGCCAACCAGATTTGATACGACGTGCCCGCGGAATCGTCCCCTCTCACCAGCGTGCATCGCAGGCAGCCACATGCGCAATCACATTTCGGAGAGCACAATTCTAACGGCGCGAGATCGGGGACGGCGATGCCTGCACGTTCAAGAACATGGCGCGATTCCGGTCCGGTCAGGCCGAGCGCGGTGATCTTGTCGCTGACGTCGGCGATCTCAACATCGTCGGCGATGATGTAGTGGTCGAACAGCTGCAGCACTTTCTCTCGCTGACCGCGCTCTGTATCGACCAGTAGAGATTCTCCTTGCTGGAAAACGTAGAGGTCCGCCTGAATGCGTCCCTGCGCGTTCAGCAGGAAGGCATAGACACCGTGGCCGGAGGCGAGATCGCGAACATTGTTCGTGGCCATGCCGTTCAGCCAGCGGACGCGGTCGCTGCCGGTCACCGCGATCTTGGCACGCCCACTCAGGTCATAGAGGCCGCATCCTGAGAGCAGGGCCTGGAACTCGGCGCGAGTATCGCTAACGTCGGGCGCAGAGGGCGCGCCGCTGTGCTCAGTCGGGTTCGCGCTATTAAGCGTTGTCAAAGTCATAGGCTCAACCCTTTATTATAGCGAAGGGCACGCGCCGCCCGAAGACTAGGGGATGGAGCGACGGGCGCCTCGCCCGTCTCACCGTGGCGTGCGCAGGTTCCCCATCAACAAGGCTTATCAATGGTTCCGTGCTGTGCTAACGTTGCGAGCGTGAGCGCAATAAGAATGAGACGAATTGCGGTGATTCCCGGCGACGGCATCGGGAAAGAAGTCATCCCTGAGGCCGCAAAAGTCATCGAGGCCGTTGGTGCTGCAGTCGACTTGACGCCATTCGACTGGGGAGCCGATCGTTATCTTGCCGACAAAGTTACGGTCCCGCCGGATGGCTTCGCTATCTTGGCTCGGGATTTCGACGCCATACTGGTCGGTGCTTTCGGCGATCCGCGCGTGCCTTCCAACATTCATGCGAAAGAAATCCTGCTCGGCATGCGCTCCAGGATGGACCTGTACGCCAATGTCCGCCCGGTGCGGTTGATGGACGCGTCGCTTTGCCCGCTCAAAGGCATCGAACCAAAAGACATCGATTTCGTCGTGATTCGCGAGAACACCGAGGGCGTTTACGGCGACCTTGGAGGAATCTTCAAGCAGGGAACGCCGGACGAAGTTGCGATCCAGGAAGACATCAACACGCGCAAAGGCGTCGAGCGCATCATCCGCTACGCGTTTGAGTATTGCGCGAATAACCGGAAAGGCGACGGCTCGCCACGTCGGCGAGTGCTGATGTGCGACAAATCGAACGCCATGACGCACGCGGGCGGCTTGTGGCAGCGCGTGTTCAAGGAAGTCGCCGCGGAGTATCCAAGTTCAAAGATCGAGACGCAGCATATGTACGTGGACGCGCTCGCCATGCAGATGGTGCACGACCCGCGCGGGTTTGATGTCATCGTCACCAACAATATGTTTGGCGACATCATCACTGACCTCGCGGCTGGATTGCAGGGCGGGCTGGGGATGGCTGCGAGCGGCAATCTGCATCCGGGAAAGACTTCAATGTTCGAGCCCGTGCATGGTTCCGCGCCGCCGATTGCGGGCAAGAATATTGCCAATCCCTTCGGCGCGATTCTGAGTGCGGCGATGATGCTGGCGCATCTTGGGATGGCGGGCGAGGCACAGAAGATCGAAGCCGTCGTGCTGGATGCGGTCCGTCAGAAAAAAACAACGGCCGACATCGGCGGAACGCTGGGAACGCGCGAGGTGGGTGAGTGGGTGGCGCAAAGGGTCGCCAGTCGCTAAGAACCGTGTGGTCGCCGATCGTCATTATCATTTTTAAGACAGAGGGAACATGAAGTCGTGGAAGTCTGCAGTAGTTGTTCTGCTATTCACACTGCTTGTTCGCGCAGCGTGGTCGCAAAACCAACCGCAATCTCCAGCGAACAGCAATCGTGTTGATAACCTTGGCCTCCAGGTGGAGGATCAAAATCACGATCAGCCGCAGACCGCACCAGCCCAAACCCCCGCGGGCGAGGGCGCGCGCGCCACACAGGAGACTGTCGTTTCGGCGAAAGAGGCGAAGCAACTTTTTCGCTCGGTGGACGAGATCCTGCAGTTTGCCAGCCAGGACACGGGCCTGCCCATCAAGCACAACGTGAAGCGCAGGCTCGCTAAGCGCGACGAGGTGCAGTCCTACATCCAGAAGAGCATGAAGGATGACAAGGACGCGAAGCGGCTGGAGAGGTCGTCGGCGGTGTTGAAGAAGTTCGGGTTGCTGCCGCGGAATTTCGACTTGTCCAACTTTCTCGTGACCATGCTGCGGGAGCAGGTGGCGGGATACTACGACGTCAAAACGAAAACTGTGAACCTGCTGAACTGGGTGGACGTAGAGCAGCAGAAGCCGGTGCTCGCGCACGAACTGACGCACGCGCTCCAGGACCAGTCGTTCGGCATCGAGAGATGGATGAAGAAAGCGACGGAAGGCACTGATAATAAAAAGAATGATCCAAGTGCCAGCGACATCGAAAGCGACGAGGAAGAGGCTGCGCGGCAGGCGATCATTGAGGGACAGGCGATGGTTGTCCTCCTCGACTATTCGCTGGCGCCGACCGGGAAGACGATGCTCGATTCGCCGCAGATTGTCGACGCCTTGAAGCAAGGCATGCTGACGGGGACGACGGATTCTCCAGCGTTTCGTGATGCTCCGATCTTTTTGAAAGAGGAGCTGACATTTCCCTATCGCTACGGACTCGACTTTACCGGCGCGCTCCTGAAGGCGGGTGGGAAAGAACTGGCATATGCGGGCGCGTTCAAGGATCCGCCGAAGACGACGCGCGAAATCATGGAGCCCCAGACGTATCTCGCCCACGAGAAGTTGGAACCGATGAAAATGATCGACATGGAAAAAGATTTCAAGAGCTACGCCCCCTTCGATATCGGCGCCATGGGAGAGTTTGACGTTGACGTTTTGGTGGAGCAGTACGCGGGCCGAGACGAGGCTGCAGCCATCTATCCGGAGTGGCGCGGCGGGTACTACTTTGCCGGGCGGCCGAAGGCAGACAAAGCGGCACCGATCGGCGTGCTGTACGTTTCCCGCTGGTCGAGTGCGGCGAAGGCGGCCGAGTTCGCGGCGGTGTACGCGAAATCGCTGACGCAGCGCTACCAGAAGCGGCAAGCACTCGGGGCGGATGGTAAAGTTACGGACGACGCGCCTCCGGTCGATTCCTGGCGAACGTTGCGCGGACGGCATGCCTGGCTGACGGAAGAGGGAGTTGTAGTGATCGAAGTCCGGGATGACGAGATCCTTATCAGCGAAAGTCTGGACGACGAGACGACGAAGCGGGTAGAAGGGGACTTCTGGCCGCAACAAAAGGCCCCGACCGGCAAGCCATGAGTTTCAAACCATGAGTTTCAAACCATGAGTTTCCGTCTTGTATAATTCACCAGTTCCGCAGTCATTTCACTAACGTCTAGCCCATCACAATCAGGAGCGCACTTGCAGCAGGCAGAGATTGGCATTATCGGCGGCAGCGGTCTGTACCACATGCCGGGTTTTACCGACGCGCACGAGGTCGAGCAGCAGACTCCATTTGGAGATCCTTCGGATGCTTACGTTGTGGGGACGCTTGAGGGTCGCAA
The DNA here is from genome assembly GCA_035567995.1 of Acidobacteriaceae bacterium. Taxonomy (GTDB): domain Bacteria; phylum Acidobacteriota; class Terriglobia; order Terriglobales; family Acidobacteriaceae; genus JBBPYY01. The sequence continues at coordinate 484 of DATMOZ010000289.1, read as the reverse complement.
GGTGGCATTTCTCGCTCGCCATGCCCGCGGACACAAACTACTGCCGAGCGAACTGAATTTCCGGGCCAACATTTATGGCTTTAAGCAGTTAGGAGTTGAGCGCATTGTTTCGGTTTCGGCGGTGGGGTCGCTGAAGGAGGAGCACAAACCGCTGGATTTTGTGATCCCGACCCAGTTTTACGACCGCACCCGACACCGCGTGGACACTTTCTTCGGCGACGGTATTGTGGCGCACATTGGATTTGGCGATCCGGTTTGCGGCGAAATGACAAAGGTCGTCCGCGGCGCATGCAAGGCTGCAGGGGTGTCCGGGAAGTTGGGCGGCACTTACATCTGCATGGAGGGTCCGCAGTTTTCCACCAAGGCCGAGTCGAACGTGTATCGCAGTTGGGGCGCCGACGTGATCGGAATGACCAACCTGCAGGAAGCAAAGCTGGCCCGTGAAGCGGAGATTTGCTATGTCACCATCGCGATGGTGACCGAT
>DATMOZ010000288.1:0-3079 GCA_035567995.1 Acidobacteriaceae bacterium | reverse complement strand
AAGCGACCTTGCTGTGATTCGCATTAACGAAGCGCGGGTGGACGAGCCCGGCCTCACAGCGGCTGCCCTCGGTGACTCGCAACAGCTTCGCGTGGGACAACTTGTCGTCGCGCTCGGCAGTCCGTATGGATTTCAGTCCACGGTGACTGCGGGCGTGGTGAGTGCGCTGGGGAGATCGCTGCGGTCGTATTCTGGGCGGCTGATCGACGACGTCATCCAGACCGACGCCGCACTGAACCCGGGCAACTCCGGCGGGCCGCTGGTTGATTCCGCAGGACGCGTGGTCGGGGTGAACACCGCGACCATTCTGCCGGCGCAGGGAATCTGTTTTGCCATCGGCATCAATACGGCGAAGTTCGTGGCCAGCCGCCTGCTGCGCGATGGACGCATCCGCCGCAGCTATATCGGAGTCTCGGCGCAGACGGTGCCGGTGCATCGGCGCGTGGTGCGCTTCTATGATCTGGCGAAAGAGTCGGGCGCGCTCGTGTTGTCGGTTGAGGAGAATAGTCCGGCGAAGCGGGCGGGGCTGCGGGATGGCGACATCGTCGTCGCGCTGGAAAGCCATCCTGTGGCGGGGGTGGACGACCTGCACCGCGTGCTGGCCGACATTCGCGCGGGCGCGGGTTGCTCGCTGACGGTGTTGCGGCACACGGAGAAGCTGGAGTTGAAGATTGTGCCGGAGGAAGCAAAGTAAGGCCCAAATCAATTCGTCCTAGATTCCCTGGGGATTCCCAGAGGGCCACCGCCGCCGCATCCGGTGATCAGGGGCGTACATGAGAATTCAACGGTTCTTGTCCGGGCCCTCTCTTGGACTCGCTCGATGCCACGCATCACGAGGAGACCGTTAGCTCGACCGTCGGAGAGAGACCCGGTTGCAGTGACGGAGTAAATGTAGTGAGTCTTCAATTGCAGTTCCGCTCGCCACGTCTGTTGACGTCCTTTGACCGTCAAGGTCGTGCTGCTCACCGGCTTTTCGGTGTACTGGTCAGGGAAGGCCACCTTCCCGAGAAGTGACCCCGAGAAGGAGATAAGTTTGCCTTCAAGTGACAATCGAGATATATCTCTCACGCGCATTAAATCTTCGATGTCATATGACCCCCTCGCAGTCAGGATTGCGCGCGTCATAATTTGGCACCAGACATCGTAATACGCAAAAGCTGGCTCACCACTACTGAAGAAACCACTCGGGTACAAGGGATCGAGAGGGTGTGTTTTGCACTCACGAAAGCATGGTGGGTGAACACTACCTTTTCGGACGTACTCGAGAAGCTCCTGCGTCACATAGTTCCAGGAGGTGTTTGGCTCAAGTGAAATATCGAAGCCCTGCTCCTTCCTGAGTCCATCTTCTTGCCGGAACTGATCTTTTAACAACGCGTGGGCGTGGAAGTACTCGCTTGGAGAAAGCTGGACAAACAGTTGCCTGATGCGCTCCGCATTCTTGTAATCGACCATGAAGAAGGCTATTCGCGACCTTGCGAGCCGAATCGATTCCGCGGCGCACTCTGCTTCCCAGGACTGCTTGTACGCGCTTATCTCTGAGGGCTTCAACCTCGCCGTCAACGAGGGAGGGGCCGTCGCTTTGTCATGGTGCGAGAGGCACAGTACCGCAAGATTGGTCTGCTCGTTGTTCGAGTTGTTGCCATCAATATGGTGGATTTGCACGTCGATTCGCTGACAGATGCAGCATGCATGTCTGTTTGCGAGCAGGACGGTCGTTCTTAAAGAGTCGGGAATCGCAGTTCTCATCGATAGAGGCGCGAAACTCTCCTTCTAGTGCGCCAAGCCACAGAGTATCAAGTTTAACCGCTATCCTCACCCTTGAAGACGTTCGCTGGTGCGGTCCATAAGTCCCCTTCCAGTCATTGCAAGCCTTCTCCCTGCCGTGTTAGCCTCAATCCGAAGGGGATCACTTTGCAGCACAAAGTTCCCGCCGGGCTGGATCGCAAGGAAGCCGAAATCTACCGGCAATTCGATCCAGAGCGGCTCCCAAAACACATCGCCATAATCATGGACGGCAACGGGCGCTGGGCGAAACGGCGTCACATGCCGCGCGTGGCCGGACACCGCGCCGGGGTGGCTGCGGTGCGTTCGACGGTGGAGACGGCGGCGCGCATTGGCATTCATGCGCTCACGCTTTATGCTTTCTCGGAAGAGAACTGGAAGAAGCGGCCGAAGAGCGAAGTCGACTTCCTGATGCGCCTGCTGAGCCGCTATCTGAAGGCGGAAGTTCCCACGCTGAATAAGAACAATATCCGCCTGGAATATATTGGCCGGCAGCAGCAGCTACCGGAGGACGTGCAGGAGCGCATGGAATGGGCGCGCGCGAGTACGTCGCACAATACTGGTACGGTGCTGACTCTGGCGCTGAACTACAGCGCGCGCAGCGAACTGGTCGACGCGTTCCGCTCCATGGTCCATGCGGCTTCGCAGAATGGCGGCATCGAGCATTTGCATATTGATGAGGAGACGGTCGGCGAACATCTTTACACGCGGCACCTCCCCGATCCGGATCTGGTGGTGCGCACCTCGGGCGAGATGCGACTGAGCAATTTCTTACTCTGGCAGTTGGCTTATGCTGAGATCTATGTCACGCCAACTCTGTGGCCTGATTTCCGCGGTGTGCATCTGCTGGAAGCGATTGCCGAGTATCAGAAGCGGGAGCGGCGCTACGGCGGGCTGAACCACGGGGATGCGCATGCGAACAGCGAGCCACCGAAGGCGCACAAGTAAACTCTCTGCTTAAGTGGACAGTGCAACAGCAGGTTCCTCACCGGGCTTTCCGCCCGATTCGGAATGACAAGAGTTAGGTAAGATAGACGCACCTTGCTGAAGCGCATCGCGACCGCAGCCGTCCTGATTCCGATTGTGATGTTGCTGGTGCTGCGCGCGCCTGTGCCAGTGTTGGCAGTGTTTACGGCAGCCGTAGCACTCGTCACAATGCAGGAATTTCTTAAGCTCACTGAATCCTACGGTGTGTTGCCGCTGCGCTTACCAACCTACGTTTTCGCAGGATTGTTGTTCCTGCTGCTGGCGGTCACTGCTGCCGAAACGCCGCAAGTCTCTGCTCTGAAGTTCGTTC
>DATMOZ010000287.1:0-19266 GCA_035567995.1 Acidobacteriaceae bacterium | reverse complement strand
TTATTCGATGTGAAAGAGATCGACACCCGCGAACCGGCGATCTGCATCAGCGGGCAAATTCTCAAAGGCATAAAAAAGCCTCACGACTGTCCAGCGTTTGGAACATTGTGCAGTCCGCAGCGTCCGCTGGGAGCGACCATGGTTTCGGCTGAAGGCGCGTGTGCTGCCTATTACGCATATGGGCGGCATTTGAAAGCAGAGCGCGAGAACAGCACAGCAAGTCTCGTCGGAGGCGCAGCATGACACAGCCTGCCGGGCCCGCCACCAGTGCCGCGAGTGCTCTACCAGTCCAGAGTGGCTGGCGCGAAAAAGTCATGCGCAAATGTCAGGAGTCTGTCGAGGTCAAACAGCAATTTTTTGACCGCTACGCCGACGCCATTGGCGAACTGAGTCAGCAGATGGCAACTCGATTTAGCCAGGGCCATCAACTCTGGGTCATGGGAAACGGCGGCAGCGCGTGCGATGCGCAGCACATTGCAGTCGAATTCGTGCACCCGATCATCGAGAAGCGTCGCGCTCTGCCTGCGTTCGATCTGGTCAGTCAGGTGCCCGTGCTCACGGCGATCTCAAATGACAAAGACTTCGCGCGTGTCTTTGTCGATCAGATCGAGCTGTGGGGCCACCCGGGCGATATCGTGGTGGCGATTTCAACCAGCGGCAACTCCCCCAATCTGATTTATGCGCTCGAGGCTGCGCGTCGCAAGGACATGCTGACGATTGCCTTTTCGGGCAAAGACGGCGGCCGCATGGTGGACGCCGCCGAGTACTGTTTCACCGTTCCCAGCTATAGCATTCATCGCATCCAGGAATCGCATGTCGCTCTGCTACACATCCTGTGGGACCTGACGCATGTTGCCATGGGTGAGGAGGATGTAATCTGATGGGCCCCGTCGAGCCGGTTGCGAAAATGCACGGCGAAGATTTGGACGCTTCTACTGATGCCAGCAATGTTCCCTATCCGCTTTTAGCCTCATGCCCGCTGCCCATCTTTGACCACAAGAACATCGTGCTGGGTCATGGAAGCGGCGGCAAGCTCACCGCAGAACTGATCGACAAAGTATTCCTCCCCGCATTTGCGAATCCAGTCCTCGACAAACTTGACGATCAGGCCGTGCTGCAAGTTGCTGGTGCGCAACTCGCATTTACCACTGATTCCTTCGTAGTCACGCCGATTTTCTTCCCAGGCGGTGACATCGGCCGCCTTGCCGTCAACGGCACCGTCAATGACCTCGCGATGAGCGGAGCGCGCCCCCTGTACCTCTCGGCCGCATTCATTCTCGAAGAGGGCCTGGCCTCAGAGGACTTGCGCCGCGTTGTGGAATCCATGCGCGCCGCAGCAGACGAGGCCGGAGTGCAAATTGTGACGGGCGACACCAAGGTCGTGAACCGTGGCAAGGGAGATCAGATATTCATCACCACCACCGGAATCGGAGTGATCGAACGGCCGGTGACCATTTCTGCCGACCGTGCCCGCCCCGGAGACAAGATCATCTTGAGCGGATTCATCGGCGATCACGGCATGGCCGTAATGTCGCAGCGCGAAAACCTCGAGTTTGAAAGCGAGATAGAAAGCGATTGCGCCCCATTGCATGGGCTGGTAACCGCCATGCTGGACGCAAGCGAAACATCTGGTGGCAACTGTCCGCGGGAAAATCATCCGCTGCACTGTCTGCGCGATCCCACCCGCGGCGGCGTTGCTACAACGCTGAATGAAATCGCCGGGCGCTCTCGCGTGGGAATGCTGATTGATGAGGACTTGATTCCTTTCCGCGAGAGCGTGAAAGGCGCTTGCGAGATTCTAGGCCTGGATCCCCTCTATGTCGCCAACGAGGGCAAACTGGTCGCGATCGTGGCTGCGGAGGCAGCAGATGCCGTCCTGCAACGAATGCGCTCCCACCCGCTCGGCGAGCAAGCCACCGTGATCGGCGAAATCGTGCCCGAACATCCTGGAATGGTGCTCATGAAGACGGCGGTCGGCGGCACGCGGGTTCTGGATGTGATGTTCGGGGAACAGCTGCCAAGAATTTGCTGAATCGCAGCGTCTCAACCACGCTTCCGGCCACTCAAGTAGCTCCTTCTAGCAGCACTCAAACGGATTTAAAGTATGTGGAAATTATCCGCCTCGAGTGTTATCTCGGCGAGCGTTTGACGGCGCATCAAACCTCGGAGTAATGTTTCCGAGCCAAACGGTGGCGCATGTCTCGCGCCGCAGATTTCACGCCGGGAGGTGCAGTTTTCAACTGCGCTCTCCATCCCGCTGAATCCCCCAGAAGCGTACGACTTCCCTTTCTCTTGAGACCAGCGCAGTTGTCGACGGCGTGCGGTAATTCAGGCCAAGCTTCATTCCCGATCTTCTCTAACAAAATTCATTGTTTGCAGGAGCGTTCAAGCGAGTTCGAAAGCGCTCGTCAGCGGACGCGTTTGCACAAGTCAAGGAGAGTTCCATGCCGTCTTCTGTAAAGGAAGTCCACATTCTCTGGATTACGGCCGGTCTCGGCTGCGATGGCGACAGCGTCTCGGTTACGGCGGCCGAGCAGCCAAGTATCGAGGATGTGCTGCTCGGAGCCATCCCCGGATTGCCCAAGGTTTATCTCCACAATCCCGTGCTCGCATACGAGAACGGCGACGATTTCATGAAGTTTTATTACGAAGCGGAGCAAGGCCGTCTCGATCCGTTCGTGCTCGTTGTCGAGGGCTCCATTCCAAACGAGAGCATCAAGGACGAGGGCTACTGGGCAGCTGTCGGAACAGACCCACACACCGGCCAGCCGATCCCAACTTGCGAATGGATCGATCGCCTGGCCCCGAAAGCGCTCGCCGTCATCGGTGCCGGCACCTGCGCAACCTACGGCGGAATTCACGCAATGGCCGGCAATCCGACTGGCTGCATGGGTCTGGCGGATTACCTCGGTTGGGAATGGAGGTCCAAAGCCGGTCTTCCGATTGTGAATGTCCCCGGATGCCCGGTTCAACCGGATAACTTCATGGAAACCGTGCTCTACCTGCTCTATCAAGTCGCGGGCATGGCGCCCATGATTCCGCTCGACAAGCAACTCCGGCCGACGTGGCTCTTCGGCAAGACGGTCCACGAAGGCTGTGACCGCGGCTCATATTACGAGCAGGGCGACTTTGCTACACACTACGGATCATCGAAATGCCTGGTGAAACTCGGCTGCTGGGGACCGGTGGTCGATTGCAACGTCACAAAGCGCGGCTGGATGCGCGGCATCGGTGGCTGTCCAAACGTCGGCGGCATCTGCATCGGCTGCACCATGCCTGGCTTCCCCGACAAGTTCATGCCCTTCATGGACGAACCACCAGGCGCGAAGCTTTCAACGAACACGATCCGCACCTACGGCCGTTTCATCCGCACCATGCGCAGCATTACCAACACCACTTTGAATAAAGAACCGAAGTGGCGGCATCGCAAGCCAGAGTTGACCACTGGCTATCACCCCCAAAATTACTGAAAAGGATAAGACGCCATGGCAGCCACACCTGAGACTTTGTCAGAATCTCCGCAGAAGAAGCGGAATCTCGTCGAAATGAACTGGGATCCGATTACCCGGATCGTCGGCAGTCTCGGCATCTTCACGAAGATCGATTTTGAAAACCGCGAAGTTGCTGAATGTCACAGCACATCTTCAATCTTTCGCGGCTACAGCATTTTCATGAAGGGCAAAGACCCCCGCGACGCCCACTTCATCACCAGCCGCATCTGCGGCATCTGCGGAGACAACCACGCCACCTGCGCCGTCTACGCGCAGAACATGGCCTTCGGCGTAAAGCCGCCTGCGCTCGGTGAGTGGATCATCAACCTCGGCGAGGCAGCGGAGTACATGTTTGACCACAATATCTTTCAGGACAATCTAGTCGGCGTGGACTTCTGCGAGCAGATGGTGAAGGAAACGAATCCCGGAGTCTGGGAGAAGGCACAGCAGAAAACCTCCCCGAACGCAGACAAGCATGGCTACCGCACCATCGCAGACATCATGCGCGCGCTCAATCCCTTCACCGGCGAGTTCTATCGCGAAACATTGGCGATGAGCCGCATGACGCGCGAGATGTTCTGTCTGATGGAGGGCCGGCATGTGCATCCATCGACGCTCTATCCCGGCGGAGTGGGGACCGTCGCAACCATTCAGCTCTTCACCGACTATCTCGTTCGCCTCATGAAGTATGTCGAATTTATGAAGAGGGTCGTGCCGCTGCACGACGATCTTTTCGACTTCTTCTACGAGGCGCAACCAGGATACGAAAAGGTAGGCCAGCGACGCATATTGCTCGGATGCTGGGGATCCTACAACGATCCCGACTACTGCGATTACACATATAGAAACATGACCGAGTGGGGACGCAAGATGTTCGTCACTCCCGGCGTTGTCGTCGATGGCAAGCTGGTAACAAATGACTTGGTTGACATCAATCTCAACATCCGCATTCTCCTCGGCCACTCCTACTACGACGATTGGCAAAATCAGGAAACCTTCGTTGCCAGAGATCCCCTCGGCAATCCAGTCGACAAACATCACCCCTGGAATCAGACAACGATTCCGCGTCCGCAACGGCGCGACTTCAATGGAAATTACACGTGGGTCATGTCGCCGCGCTGGTATGACAAGCGAACGGGCGATCATCTCGCGCTCGATACAGGCGGCGGCCCAATCGCGAGATTGTGGTCCACCGCGCTGTCTGGACTGGTCAACATCGGATACGTCCAGGCCACTGGCCAAAGCGTAAAGATCAACCTGCCGAAAACTGCGTTATTGCCCGAAGCAGAGTTCGAGTGGCATATTCCGCAGTGGAGCAACACCATCGAACGCGACCGCGCGCGCACGTATTTCCAGGCGTACGCTGCGGCGACGGCGCTGCACTTCGTCGAGAAGGCCCTTGCGGAACTGCACGCTGGCCGCACCAGCACGTGGTCAGAATTTACGGTTCCCGAAGAAGCAATCGGCTGCGGATTCCACGAGGCGGTTCGCGGTGTGTTGTCGCATCACGTCGTCATTCGTGACGGCAAGATCGCCAACTATCATCCCTATCCGCCAACGCCGTGGAACGCAAACCCGCGCGACATCTACGGCACACCCGGTCCCTACGAAGACGCCGTGCAGAATACGCCGATCTTCGAAGAGAACGGCCCCGAAAACTTCAAGGGCATCGACATCATGCGTACGGTTCGCAGCTTCGATCCGTGCTTACCGTGCGGCGTACACATGTACGTCGGCGACGGCAAGGTTATCGAAACGAAACATTCACCCATGTTCGGGGTAGCGGGGCATGAGTAATGGCGGCCAGCATTGAACAACCGATGGCACCACCGCGACGCGGAGAGTTCCGCGCTCAAACCGAACGCGTAGAAAAACTGGCAGGCAAACTCGATCAGGCAGGCGACCCGGAGGTTCGGGCCGCCGCGCTTGAGCTCGTTCAATCCGTAATCGAACTGCACGGCGCCGCGCTGCAGCGGCTGATAGACAAGTGTGTCGAAACACCAGAGGGCGAGCGCGTGCTGAACGACGCGTTGCAGGACGATCTCGTCGCGAGCATGTTCCTGCTCCACTCGCTCCACCCCGACGACATAGAAACGAGAGTCGTGCGCGGCCTTGAGGCCGTCCGCCCATATCTCAAATCTCACGGTGGAGATTGCGAGTTGGTCAGCGTGCGCGACGGCGTCGTTCGACTGAAACTGCACGGCACCTGCGGCAGTTGTCCGTCTTCGTCACTAACACTGAAGAACGCTGTGGAAGAGGCTCTCTACGAAGCCGCTCCAGACATCCTTGAAATCATCGCCGAGAATGCCGCCGCTGAGCATTCCACTGCCTCCAACTTCGTAGTCCTGAAATAGAGTTCGCACTCGAAGGAGATACACGATGGCGTATCAACACACAACACCCGACAAGCCCTCTCATACTCCAGGGACACCGCGAGGCGAAGACCTTGCCAAGTACTCAGCCAGAAGACTCGGCCGCTACGAGGACGACGCCACCGGAATCAATGTCGAAGACCGCAGGCCCATCGACCCGCGTATGCCTCATATGCCACCCGCATAAACCGGCGTCGCGCTGAAGGATCGCAATGACTGAACGGCCTGAAAATAACGCGGAGCGCGACACGACACCATCTTTCCTGCGTCAGTTCGCGCGCCGGCGTGCGCCGGTCGAGCAGTGTGAATTGTGCAGCGCTGAACTGGTCCCTGTTCACCAACATCTGCTGGACCCAAAGAAGCGACAAATCATCTGCGCGTGTGATGGATGCGTTGTGCTGTTTTGCGGGCAAAGTGGCGCACACTATCTCCGCATTCCCCGCCGCATCCGGCTGCTTGCCGACTTCCAGATCACAGACCTCCAGTGGGAGTCCCTGATGATTCCCATCAACCTCGCATTTTTCTATCGCGATAGTGCTGCGAACAGGATGATCGCGATGTACCCCAGCCCCGCGGGCGCAACCGAGTCGCTGCTCAGCCTCGAATCATGGACAGAAATCGTCGCTCAGAATCGCGTGCTGCAAACGATGGAGCCCGATGTTGAAGCGTTCCTGGTCAATCGTGTGGGCACGGCATCCGAGTACTTCGTTGTTCCCATCGACGAGTGTTATCGGTTGGTTGGCCTGATACGCATGCATTGGAAAGGCCTCTCGGGAGGCGCCGATGTCTGGAGGGAAATCAGCGGATTCTTCGCCTCACTCAAGACACGCTCCGTTGGCAGTAAGGAGATGGCGAGTGCCTGAGATGCATTTCCAGATCGAAGGCGCGGAGGCGGTCGCCAACGCTGCTGCTCCCCTGCTCGCGCTGAAGCTCCGCATTACAAACCTGCTCGAGAATGAATCTGTCCACACCCTCACCCTGCGTTGCCAGGTTCAGATCGAACCCGCGCGCCGTCGCTACGTCGCCGATGAGCAGCAGAAGCTGCTCGACCTTTTTGGCACGCCCGACCGGTGGAGCAGGACTGTGCGTCCGCTGCTTTGGATGAACACCAGCGTCGCTGTTCCGGGCTTTACCGCAACAACCGTCGTGGATTTGCAGCTTCCGTGCACCTTCGATTTCAATGTCGCGGCGACGAAATATTTCCACGCGCTTGATTCAGGCGAAATTCCACTTTGCGTCCTGTTCAGTGGAACAGTCTTTTACAACGGCGCGAATGATGCTTTGCAAGTGGCGCAAATCCCATGGGACCGCGAAGCCAACTACCGCCTGCCCGTTTCGGTTTGGAAGCAGATGATGGATGCGCACTATCCAAACAGCGCCTGGCTGTGCCTCCGCCGCGACGCATTCGAGCGGCTCTACCAATACAAAGTGCGCCACGGCATTCCCACATGGGAAGAGGCCATCGAGCGCGCACTATCGATGCAGGAACCAGACGAGGTCGGGGCATGAACTTCGAGACCGCGGAGAAGATTGCGGCTGCCATCCTCTACGAGGGATACATTCTTTATCCCTATCGGCCCACCGCGATCAAGAACAGACAGCGCTGGAACTTCGGCACGTTGTATCCACGTGCTTACGCCGAAGCGCAACGCCCTCCCGAACCATTCTCGTTTGTCAGCGAGTGCCTGCTGCAAGCTGGTGCAGATGCGAAGCTCGATCTGCGAATTCGGTTCCTCCAACTCTTGCGCGAGCCGTCCGTCCGCAGCAGTGCCGGCGCCCCTTCGCAAGTTCTGACAGATCCTTCGCTGGAATGGGATGAAGGCATCGAGCGAACTGCAACACAGAGCGATCTGCGAATCAGCAATCTCATCATGCAACCCATCTCGATGCATCTTCGCTTCGACTCTGCTCAACCAGCCACAGAAGACGCTCCGGCAGCGTCTCCGAACAACCTGCGCGCACATCTGACTCTCAGTGTCGAGGCGCTGGAGAACGAAGCATGCAAGCTCCGCGTCGAGTTGCAGAACCTTACACCGTTTGCGAAAGACGGCGCAGCAACACGAGACGAGGCGCTCGCCGAGTCCTTTGTTTCCGCGCATATGCTGCTCGTCCTCAACGGCGGGGAATTCATCTCGTTGCTGGATCCGCCCGCTCAATACGCTGCGACCGCTGCGACCTGCCACAACATCGGCGTCTTTCCCGTTCTCGCCGGCGAAGATGGAACACGCACCACAATGCTCTGCTCACCCATCATCCTCTACGACTACCCGAAAATCGCCCCGGAGAGCCCGGGCGATTTCTTCGACGGCACTGAGATGGACGAAATGCTCGCACTACGCGTACTCACCCTCACAGAGCAGGAGAAGCAGGAAATGCGCAACGGAGACGCGCGCGCCCGCCTCATTCTCGAACGCACAGAGTCCCTCTCCGAAGAGCACCTGATGAAAGTCCATGGCGCGATTCGTGGGCTGCGCCAGCTTCAGGAGGATGGACCATGACCGGCGACTGGGATCCGTTCCTGCAGATGGAAAGACGCGGCCCAGACAGCGTCCGCGTCTTCGGCATGGAACTTCGTGTCGGAGACCGCGTCAGGCTATGGCCGCAGAAGAAGGCCGACATCATCGACATGGCCCTCGCCGGCAAGATAGCGGTCATCGAAGCGATCGAACAGGACTTCGAAGATCAGATTCAACTCGCCGTCGTGCTTGATGACGATCCCGGTCGTGAATTTGGAATGATGCGCCAACCCGGCCACCGCTTCTTCTTTTCTCCTGAAGAAGTCGAGCCTCTGGAATCAATCGAAACATCAGGTGCACATGAGTAACTCAGCGAGTTCGGTTCTTATCGCCGGTGTCGGAAATATCTTTCTGGGCGACGACGCCTTCGGCGTCGAAGTGGCGCGGCATCTGGCCACCCGCGCCCTCCCTCCCGGTGTTTCCGTCGTCGACTACGGAATCCGCGGCTTCGACCTCGCATACGCGCTGCTCGATCCGTGGGACGCTGTCATCATCGTCGATGCAATGGCACGCGGTGGCAGCCCCGGAACGCTCTACACCATCGAGCCTGACCTTGGCAGCATCGCAAACACCCATTCCCCCGATATGGCGATGAACCCTCACGGCATGGACCCGGTGCGCGTTCTGAACCTCGCGGCCTCTCTGGGTCAAATCAGCGCCCGCGTCTATGTCGTCGGGTGCGAGCCCGCTGACTTCGGCGATGAGTTGGAGGGACGCATGGGCCTGTCTCCCCATCTGCAATCCGTGGTTGAAGAAGCATCAACTATGGTTGAGCGTCTTGTCGGTCGCATCACGCACGCATCCGCGACATGCCCGACATAATCTTGCGTTTACGAGGTGATGTGATGACGAAACTTTTCCTTACGGCACTCGGACTTGCTGCCATCGCGCTGGCCATTATTGCTGCACCTGACCTGCAGCGTTACATGAAGATGCGGGCGATGTAATGCGGCGCAACTGATCTTGCTTTGCCGCATTCACCAGAAAGGCACTCTCGCTGTCAGGCGAATATGCACGAGCTATCCATTGCGATCAGCATGATCGACCAGATCACCGAGGAATCGGACCGTCGCGGCGGCCTGCAGGTCGAGGCGGTGCATCTGAAGCTCGGTGTCTTCTCTGGCGTAGACAAAGACGCGCTCTCGTTTGCCTATCATTTGGCGTGCGAAGGAACTCCGCTACAAGGTTCGCGTCTCGTCATAGAAACTATCCCGCTGGTCATTTACTGTCCCAGTTGCAAAGTCGAGCGAACTCCGGATTCCATTTATCAACTTTGCTGTCCACAATGTCAGACGCCGTCCCAGGACATCATCCGTGGTCGCGAAATAGAAGTCGCAGCTTTTGAGGTCGCAGCGTGAGCGCAAATCCCCGCATGGTTGAGGTCAGGGCCAAGGTCCTGAAGCAGAACGATTTTCTCGCTCACTCACTCCGCGACCAGTTTCGTGCAAATGGTGTTTATGTCATCAGCCTCGTGTCGAGCCCGGGCTCAGGAAAGACCGCGTTTCTGGAAAAGCTGCTTTCGCGCATAGGCGCTGACCATCGCGTCGCCGCCCTGGTTGGAGATCTCGCCACTGAAAACGATGCCGCGCGCCTCCAACGTGCCGCGTCTCAGGTCAAACAGATTACAACGGGAACAATCTGCCACCTCGACGCCCAGATGGTTCAAAAAGCGCTGGAGTCCTGGCGCCTGGACGAACTCGATTTTCTATTCATCGAAAACGTTGGAAATCTGGTTTGCCCATCAAGCTACGACCTCGGCGAAGATCTGCGTCTCGTATTGCTGTCTGCCACCGAAGGCGAAGACAAGCCCCTGAAATATCCCACGATTTTCAATAGCTCAGACGCAGCCGTGATTACAAAAATGGACATGGCGCACGCCGCCGAATTTGACCTTGCCACTGCACGCAGGAACATCGAAGGCGTGCGTCCCGGTATGAAGATCTTCGAGGTCTCATCCAAAATTGGAACAGGCATGGATGATGTTGTCGCCTATCTTCTCGCGCAGAGAGAAGCATCGCGCACCAGCGCTCTTCAACAAGTCGCAGTGCAGGAATAGTCGGATCATCGAGGCCCATCCCCTTTCCCGTTCGCGCATCTGTCATCCAATTTTCACGGCTGACTCCGCTTGACTCCTCGAGCAACAAAACTCCCACTGCGATAATGTGTCTTTCAAAGCTCTTCCCGAATGACCATGCCGCCACCTCCGCGCACTGGAAACGGTCACGAAGAAAAGCCGGCGAAACCGGCTGACAGTCTTACGCCCAAAATAAGTGACATCTCCGCTGCATTAGGACTCTCGATCGGAACAGTCGACCGCGCACTGCACAATCGACCAGAGATAAGCAGAGCGACGAAACGCCGTGTCCTCGCCATGGCCGAGGCCATGGGATACCGCCGCAATCTCGCCGCCAGCCTCCTCGCCAAGAAGAAGAAGCTTCGAATATCAGTCAATCTGCCGCGGGAGCCTGCAGCGTTTTATGACGAGATCCGCGCCGGCATTCGCGCAGAGAGCGAGGAGCTGGCGCAAGCCGCCATCGAGTTGGAGTCCCGCAGCTTTCCAGAACTGGGCGACGGGGAAATCGAGGCGTTTCAATCTGCGGTAGCTGCGAAAGTCGACGGCATTATCGCGACGTTCGGCCACCCCCGCGAACTCCGCGCGCAACTCGCGAAGGCTTCCCGCTCGAATATTCCGGTCGTGACGGTCGTCAGCGGAGTACTCGCTGCCGATCATCTCGCCGCAATCTCCATTGATCCAGCCGTCAGCGGAGCGCTCGCCGCCGAGCTGATGGCCGGCTTCCAGCGTTCCAGTGGTAGGGTCGCAGTCGAGACCGGGGATCTCAAAATGTGGGAACACGCGACCAAAGTCCGAGCTTTCAAAGAAGGACTCGCCAAATACGCTCCTCACTTGAAAACGTTGAAACCCATCGAAACGCATGAGCGCGACATCGATGGGTATCGGCAGATGTGCGCCCTGCTCGAAAAATATCCTGATGTCGTCGGCTGCTATGCAAGCACGGTCAACTCGCTCTCCATCATTCGTGCACTGAAAGAAAAGCAGAAGTTAGGTCAAATCACCCTGATCACGACCGACCTTTACCCCAAGCTCGCGCCCCATCTGCGCTCCGGAGCAGTGAACGCCACGCTGCATCAGCGCCCGCGAGTGCAGGGGCGGCTGGCCGTCAGAGCCCTGTTCAACTTCCTGAACAATAAAGTGCCGTCGACAGATCGCCTCATCCTGCAACCGCACATTGTCATGCGCGCAAATCTGACGCGCTTCCTCGATGAACTCGACGAGACCTCGAATATAGAAATCGCGTGAGAAGTCCCTCAGACTTCCAGCTTGACAATGCAAGGAGCGAGTGCGTATCGTTTGCAAATTCCCTTTCCGTGTGCGTTAACGGAGCTATAAGTAAGAATGAAGAAATCCACCACGACAAAGAAGACCGCGAAGGGTTCGCAAGCACTCTTGCGGCGGCAGGTGCTCGACGCCAATCTCGAGCTGTTCCGTCGCGGGCTGGTACTCTACACCTTTGGCAACGTCAGCGGAATCGACCGCGAGCACGGCATGGTCGCCATAAAACCAAGCGGAGTCCCCTACGAGCAGATGAGGGCAGAGGACATCGTGATTACTGATCTCGATGGCAAAACCATTGCAGGCAGCCTCAAACCATCTTCAGATCTGGCAACACATCTTCATCTCTACCGCGAGTTCCCAACCATCGGCGGAATAGCCCACACGCACTCTGAGTACGCAACCGCCTGGGCGCAGGCAGCGAAAGCAATTCCCGCACACGGCACCACCCACGCCGATTATTTCTACGGAGATATTCCGGTAACTGAAGAGCTCTCGAGTGAAGAAATAAACGAAGATTACGTTCTGAACACAGGCCGCGCGATCGCCCGCAAGTTTCGCAAGATCGATCCCCTTGCAATGCCCGCGGTTCTGGTCGCCGGCCACGCTCCCTTTTGCTGGGGCAAGACTGCAATGGACGCGGCCCATCACGCCGTGATATTGGAGTATGTCGCGCGCATGGCATATTTCACGGCGACTTTGAACACCGGGGCGTCAGGCGTTTCACAACAATTGCTCGACCGTCACTACTTCAGGAAGCACGGCGCCAAAGCAACATACGGCCAGTCATAGTTCCCGCCGGGCATAAGAACACGATTTTTTTAACGAGGGAGCATGGATCGCTTGATCGGCTTCTCCAACCTGTTAGCCGCTGTTCCGACGGCTCACCAGCTCACCCACCTCAACGGGGTGGACATCCTCATCATCGTGATCTACTTCGCGATCGTCATCTTCATCGGCTTCTACCTCAAGGGAGCCTCGACGACCAGCGAAGAGTTCTTCATGGCGGGTCGGGAGATGACTGCATGGATCGCAGGTCTCAGCTTTGTTTCAGCCAACCTCGGCTCTCTTGAATTAATGGGGTGGGCTGCCGCTGCCTACCAGTACGGAATTCTCGCTACGCACTGGTACTGGATCGGCGCGATTCCCGCGATGCTCTTCCTCGGCATCGTCATGATGCCGTTCTATTACATCTCGAAGACGCATTCCGTTCCCGGCTATCTCCACTTGCGTTATGGCGAAGGTGCCCGCGCCCTTTCAGCCATAACATTCGCAGCCATGACCGTGTTGATGAGCGGCATCAACATGTACTCCATGGCGCTGGTAATGAAGGTCGTGCTTGGCTGGGATCTGAACTTCAGCATCTGGGTTTCGTCCGTAACTGTAGCGGCATACGTTGCACTCGGCGGTCTGCGGTCCGCCATCTACAACGAAGTGCTTCAGTTCATCCTGATCTGGGTTGGCGCTCTCCTCGTTCCGATTCTCGGCTTGATTGAGGTCGGCGGCTGGAACAATCTCAAAGCTCAAATCGTGACGAACCTCGGCCGCACAGACTATGTGCACTTATGGAGCACCCTCGGCCACTTCAGTTCGAACCCCATGGGCGTGCACTGGACCGGCATCGTCTTCGGCCTCGGCTTTGTCGTTTCGTTCGGCTACTGGACGACTGATTTTCTCGTCGTGCAGCGCGTGTTATCTGCCGATAACATCCGGTCTGCGCGTCTGGCTCCCATCATTGGTGCTGCATTCAAAATGGCTGTTCCCTTCATCGTCATCCTGCCCGGCCTGCTCGCCATCACGGTTCTTCCATTCCATCTCGTCGGCGAGTCGGTGGCTGTTGCAACCGGACAGCACAGTTACAACGAAGCGCTGCCGCTTATGCTGGTCCGCTACTGCAGTCCGGGTCTCCTCGGACTCGGCGTTACAGCCTTGATCGCCGGCTTCATGTCAGGCATGGCCGGCAACGTCAGCGCTTTTTCGACCGTCTGGACCTACGACATCTACGGCGCTTTTCTCAACAGAAAAGCTACCGACAAACACTACGTCGCAATGGGCCGCTGGTCGACGCTTGTCGGCGTGATGATTTCCATCGGCACCGCATATCTCGTGCAGAACGCGCCGAGCATCATGGACTACGTCCAGGCGCTGTTCAGCTTCTTCATCGCTCCGCTGTTCGGCACCGTCATTTTGGGAATGTTGTGGAAGCGCGCTACGAAACAAGCAGGCTTCTGGGGTCTGCTTGCTGGCACCTTAACCTCCATCGGACTGTGGGCGTGGGTGCGTCTCGACCCATCTGCGCTGCGCTACGTAGCGCTTTCGCCAGATGCGAAAGATATGGCTGAAAATATGTATCGCGCACTGTGGGCATGGATCGCATGCGTGATCGTCACAGTCGTCATCAGCTACATGACTGCTCCGCGGCCAGTGGAGGAGCTCGAGGGTCTGGTCTACGGTGTCTCGCCCTTGCCGGAGGAACACGACGAACACTGGTATCAACGACCCGTCGTATGGGCCGGCGTAGTCTTTGGGTTGTTCATCGTTCTCAACGTCATCTTCTGGTAGGCGAGAGGCAAACATGCGCCAAGAAATTTCGATCTGGTTTTTCTGTGGTGTTCTGCTTTTGTCCTACGGCTTGGTCATTTTCGTCGAAGGCATCTGGGAACTGTTCCATCCGCTGGCCAACCCTCCGGTGCTCTATAACCTGCACGCGGCGATCTGGTGGGGGGCCTTCCTATGGATTTCAGGTTTGACTTACACACTTAAATTCCGCCCTCGCCGCAGTTAGCTGGCGCGCGACGCAACCAACAGAGAACGATTCCAAAATGGCAAAGCAGTTGACGTTCGGAATGATTGTCGGCAATCGCGGATTCTTTCCTGACCACCTGGCGAAGGAAGGCCGCGAAGAGATGCTTGCCGTATTGCCTGGTGCTGGCGTCCGTGTGATTGCCTTGACACCGGAAGAATCGAAATACGGCACGGTTGAAACGCACGATGAGGCAATACGCTGCGGAGAACTCTTCCGCAGACATCGCGACGAGATCGACGGCATCATCGTGACGCTGCCAAACTTCGGCGACGAGCGTGGAATCGCGGATGCGATCCGCTACTCCACCTTGAAGGTGCCGGTGCTGGTTCAGGCCACTCCCGACCGCAAAGACGATATGACCATAGCCGACCGCAGAGACAGTTTTTGCGGCAAAATGTCGGCCTGCAACAATCTCATGCAGTACGGCATCCCGTACTCGCTTACAGCAAAGCACACCGTTGCGCCTCAATCCGCAGAGTTCAAAAAAGATCTTGATTTCTTCTCGGCCGTCTGTCGCGTGGTTCGCGGATTTACCAATCTCCGCATTGGATCGATCGGCGCTCGCCCTGCCGCGTTCAACACAGTTCGCTACAGCGAGAAGCTGCTGGAGCGCAGCGGCATCTCCGTCGAGACGCTCGATCTTTCGGAAGTGCTCGGCCGCATCAACGCCATGAAAGATACCGACGATGCAGCGCAGGCGAAACTCGCGGCCATCAAAGTCTACGTCTCGACCAGCGGCATCCCAGAACCTGCCCTCATCAAAATGGCGAAGCTCGGCGCCGTCATCGAACAATGGATGCAGCAGACACACTGCACTATCAGCGCAGTGCAGTGTTGGACAGCTCTGGAAGAATATTTCGGCGTCGTGCCGTGCACCGTAATGAGCATGATGAGTGAGAATCTCTTCGCCGCCGCATGCGAAGTAGATGTTTGCGGTGTGCTTGGCATGCATGCACTCGCGCTCGCATCTCAAACGCCGAGCGCGCTGCTTGACTGGAACAACAATTACGGCGACGACCCGGACAAGGCGGTCTGCTTCCATTGCAGCAACCTGCCCAAACATTTTTTCAAGGATGTAGTGATGGACTTTCAGGCCATCATTGCCGGCACTGTCGGAAAAGAGAACACGTACGGCACGATGGCCGGCCAGGTAAAGGCAGGCGACATGAGCTATGCGCGATTCTCGACCGATGAATACAACGGCGGCATCCGCGGCTATGTAGGCGAAGGCGAATTCACCAACGACAGCCTGCACACTTTTGGCGGTGCTGGGGTCGTGCGCATTCCCAGGCTGCAAGCGTTGCTTCGCTTCATCTGCGAGCGCGGATTTGAACACCATGTCGCAGCGAACTTCTCAAAGACGGCCGACGCCGTTCATGAGGCCGCGTCTCGCTACCTCGGCTGGCAGATGTACCATCATGAACCGGCAGTGAGGTAGACGAGACAACTATGGCGATTGTTGCTGGTGTCGACTTCGGAACTCTAAGCGTTCGCGTCACGCTCCTCGATAGTGAGCGCGGTCGTCTGGGCACTGCTTCCGCGGAATATCCGCGGGCGCGTCGCAGTGAAGATCCTGATTACGCAACGCAGAAACACGCGGACCACATGAACGCGCTGGCCCGCGCCACCCGCGCAGCGCTCGAGCAAAGTGGCGTTGACGGACAGGATGTCGTTGCCATCGCACTCGATACCACCGGCTCAACCGTCATCCCGGTCGACGCTCATGTGCAGCCGCTCGATGACTACTACCTCTGGTCCGACCATCGCGCACACAAAGAAGCCGACGAAATCACGAAGCTGGCACACGCCGAGGGGCTCGAAGCAATTGAGTGGTGCGGCGGAGTCTATTCCCACGAGTGGGGCTTCGCGAAGGTGCTGCATTGGCTGCGCCACAATCCAGAAAAGCGTGCGCACTTTGCCACCGCCATCGAACACTGCGACATGGTTGCCGCAACGCTGACCGGAATCACTGATGTAAAGCAGGTCCCACGCAGCGTTTGTGCCATGGGCCATAAGTGGCTGTGGAACCCGAAGTGGGGCGGACTGCCTCCGCAGGCATTCCTGTCTAAAGTTGATCCCCTCTTCGACGGCATCCGCGAAAAGATCGCGGGCAACTTCGCGACCTCTGACGTGATTGCCGGAAAGCTGACCGAATCATGGGCCGAGAAACTTGGCCTTCGCGCCGGCATTCCCATCCCCGTCGGCGCCTTCGACGCGCACTGGGACGCGATCGGCGCGGGTTGTAAAGAAGGCGACATTGTGAATGTCGTCGGCACCGCGACCTGCGTCATCGCCATTGCACGCGAATCAAAATTGATCCCCGGCGTGTGTGGCGTCGTTCCGGGCAGCGTCCATCCCAAGTACACCGGCATCGAAGCAGGCCTATCGGCTACAGGAGACCTGTTTGAAGCAGTGGCGCGCCGTGCCGCAACGGATGTACGCACTCTCTCTCAGGGCCTCGAAGACTATCGCGCAGGCCAGACCGGATTGCTGCGCCTCGCATGGGACAATGGCGACCGCACTGTCCTTGTAAACGCCGAGCTGGGCGGTATCACGCTCGGCTGGAACATGGTGAGCACCGCAAAAGACGAGCTTTTCGCAGCCATTGAAGGCACAGCGTTCACCACGCGAATCATCCTCGAGCGCCTGGCAGAATACGGAGTTCCAATCTATCGCGTCATCAACGCAGGCGGCATTCCGCAGAACAATGCTGTGCTCAACCAGGTCTACGCGAATGTCCTGAACAAACCAGTCCTGGTGCCGGATGGCATTCCGACGAGCCTCGGCTCCGGCATTTTCGCGCTCGTCGCAGCCGGAGTGTTCAAGACAGTCGAAGATGCACAGGCGAAAATGTGCCTCCCGTACAACACGATCGAGCCGGACCCTGCGGCCGTTGCCGTGTATGACGAACTGTTCAAGCTGTACCGCGCAATCTACTTCTCCTTCGGCCAGCGTGGATCAGCGCCGGAGAGCCTGGGCGACGTTTTGCCCGAGTTGAGACGTATCGCTCAAAAAGCACTCAAAGCCAAACCCTGAAATCTGCTCCGAGGAACCAATACGCAGATGCGGTTCGCCATATGCTCGGCTCTAAGCCTTCTGATCTTACTCAGCGTTTCAGCGGCTCCATCGCTTGCTCAGCGCTCTGCGCGCATAGCGTTAGCACCGACGCCTCCGATGGGTTGGAACAGTTGGGACTCTTACGGACTGACCATCAACGAACAACAGTTCAAATCGAACGTCGAATATTTCGCGGCGCATCTCAAGAATTTCGGCTGGCAGTACGTCGTCATCGATGAAGGATGGTACCTGCAACACCCTGAGAATGCAGGAAAGCCGGCCGCGGATGGTGGCTACACCCTCGGCAGCAACGGCCTCTACTTTCCCGCAACCAATCGCTTTCCTTCAAGCAGCGACGGGCATGGTTTCAAGCCGCTGGCAGACTATGTTCACGGCCTCGGACTGAAGTTTGGCATTCACATCATCCGCGGCATCCCGCGAGATGCCGTGCGGAAAAATCTCCCCATCGCCGGCTCCGCATTTCACGCCGCCGACGCAGCAGATCAGTCGGACGTGTGCGCCTGGAACACCGACAACTTCGGCATAAAAACAAATGAAGCAGGGCAGGCGTATTACAACTCCGTCGCAAAGCTATATGCCTTCTGGGGCGTCGACTTCGTAAAGGTCGATTGCATCTCGCAGCCATACCAAGACGAAGAGATACGCATGTTCAGCGACGCTCTGCGCGCAACGGGCGAATCCATCGTCCTCAGCCTTTCCCCAGGCCCCACGCCTCTCGCAAAGACAGAACACCTCCGGCGGTACGCGCAGATGTGGCGAATCTCAGACGACTTTTGGGATATATGGAAGCGCAATGCAGATATCGCGTGGCCCTCGTCTCTTCTCGACGCATTCCGGCTGACCGCCGATTGGGCTCCCTACGTAGAACCGGGCCATTGGCCGGACGCGGATATGCTTCCGCTCGGCCACCTCGGCCCCGTTCCCGGCTGGGGACCGGTCCGAGACACTCGCCTCACCCACGACGAGCAGCAAACGTTGCTGACGCTGTGGTCGATGTTTCGCTCCCCGCTGATACTGGGCGCTTCCTTGCCAGCCATGGATGATTGGACGCTGCAACTCCTCATCAATCCTGAAGTCATCGATGTAGATCAGCACTCGACACAGAATCACCCTGTCATCTCCACGAAGGACACTGTCGTGTGGAGCGCGAAACCAGATGCAGGACCGGACTATTACGTCGCGGTCTTTAACCTCGCAGACCAGCCACGAACAATCACCTATCCCTGGAGCAGCGTCGGAGTGACCATCGTCGGCGTGACCTACACACCGCACCACGTCCGCGACTTATGGAAGCGTCAGGATATAGGCCCCGCCGCACAGCTCAACGTCGCGCTTGCTCCTCATGCGTGCGTGCTTTACCGCGTCACGCAATAGCTCACGTCGACCACGCGCAGCCTCATTCTTCATCCTCGTCATGCACCGGCTTCTTCGCGGCAGCCAATATCTTTTCCGCCGCCAGTTGCGGCACGAAATCGTAGTGGTCCATCTCCATGTGAAAGCTGCCTCGGCCTTGCGTCATCGAAGTCAGCGTCGTGCCATAGCTCAGCATCTCCGCCATCGGCACCTCGGCCTTAATGATCGTCCCCGCCCCGCCGCTCTCCATGCCCTGCACGCGCCCGCGCCTCCCGTTCAAGTCGCCCAGCAGCGTGCC
>DATMOZ010000286.1:0-4606 GCA_035567995.1 Acidobacteriaceae bacterium | reverse complement strand
GAAGCGTCAAAGCTCCCCAGCGTCTCAGACTGCGCATGCACCAGCGCAAGTTCGGGAGCCAGCGCCCGCAGCACCGCGACGGTCGCCGGCTGATTGTTCACGAAAACGCGTCCCTTACCGCTTGCTGCGATCTCCCGCCGCAGAATAATTTCGCTCGTGTCCGGATCGATGCCGTTCGCTTCCAGAATCTCCTCGGCACCCGGCGTCGTCTCGAAAACGCAAGCAACGACAGCCTTCTCCGCGCCATGCCGCACCATGTCGCTGGAGGCCTTATCGCCCAGCAACATCGCCAGCGCATCAATCAAAATGGATTTCCCCGCGCCCGTCTCGCCCGTCAACAGGTTCAAACCAGGCCCAAACCCAGCCACCGCGTGGTCGATCACCGCATAATTTTCCGCGCGCAATTCAAGCAGCATCGTCGCCACGATAGCACGCGTCCTACTGCCACGCGACCAGTGCAATGGGCCCAGTACCAATACCCGCACTCGCAGCGACCGCTCCGCTCCGCTACCATTGAGGGCAGCAATGATCATCACCCTGTCGCACCTCGCCCTCTTTCTCTTCCAGACCGAAGACGCCGCCCCACCCCCTGCCGCCATCGGCCACTCCAGCGGAGCGGCCATCGTCGACATGGTTCGCAACTCCGGCCCCATCGCGCTCGGTGTCCTCGTGTTGCTGCTCATCGCCAGCCTCTATTCGTGGAGCATCATCCTCAGCAAGCTCGCTTCCTTCAAGCGGGCCCGCGTGCAGAGTGGTCGCTTCGTCCGCGCGTTCCGCAAGGCAGAGCGTCTGCACGACATCGCAGCCGTCGCCGAACAATTCAAGCCCAGCCCGCTGGTGCCGATCTTCGAAGACACCTACGAGGAATACCGCCGCCAGACCGGCGGAATCGGCCCGCCCCGCTCCATGACCGCTCTCGAACGGGCCGCGCAGTCTGCTGCCAGCGAGGCGCTCACCCAGATGGAGCAGCGCATGACCTGGCTCGCAACCATCGGCGCCATCACGCCGTTCCTCGGCCTCTTCGGCACCATCATGGGCATCATCGACGCATTTCACGGACTCGGCACCGCCGGCGCCGCAACGCTGCGCGCAGTCGCTCCCGGCGTCTCCGAGGCCCTCATCACCACAGCCGCCGGAATCGCCGTCGCTGTCCCGTCTGTCATCGCCTACAATCAGCTCACCGCGCGAGTCCGCGAATTCGGCGCGCACATGGACGACTTCGCCCGCGAAGTCTTGAACGCGCTCGAAGACGTCCCCACCGCCGCGCCGTCTCCGCTGGCTGCCGTAATTGAGGAGCCCGTCCGTGGCCTTCACCGCTAGCAACGGCCGCACGCAATCGGCGCTCGCGGACATCAACATCACTCCGCTGGTCGACGTCGTTCTCGTGCTGCTCGTTATCTTCATGCTCACGGCTCCCGTGCTCCAATCGGGCGTCGAAGTCAGCGTGCCCAAAACAAAAACCGTCAAAGAAATCACCGAGCAGAGACTCGTCGTCACCATCGATCGTCAGCAGCGCGTCTTCCTTGGCGACTCTCCGGTCAACATCGCTGACCTGCCCCAGCGTCTCCGTCAGCCGAAGACCGATCCGGCGCATCAGGTGATCTATCTCCGCGCCGATGAACGCGTTCCCTTCGGCGCGTTCGCGTCCGTTATGGACGCAGTGAAACAAGCCGGCATCACCAACGTCTCTATCGTGACCCAGCCCATTACCAACGGGCCGGGCCACTAATGGAGACTTATATGTCGCGGCAACAAAATGCATGGATCACCGAACCGGACGAGGCAAAACTCTCGCTCGTTGGTTCGTTTTTTCTGCACGCCATCGCCGCCGGCGCCCTCGCGACCTACTTTCTTCTCTTCACAGAACTGCGCGGCAACACCTGGGGCGGCGCAGAAAGAAGTCAGGGGGCCATCCAGGCCACCCTCGTCAGCTCCGCGCCTGCGATTCCGCTGCCGCACCCTCAGCAGCCGACAGAGAACGTGCTCGCGACCGAGACACCAAGCCCCGCACCCGCGCCGCCAGCACCCCCCGCGAAGGCTGTGCCTGAAGAAAAAGCAATTCCCATCCCGGAAAAGATCACAAAACCAAAACCCGAAGCCAAGACCGCTGCGCCGCCGATTCCTCATCCCATGCCGATGCCGCGCACACCAACCACCAGTACCGCTCGCCAGCCCACAGAAGCAGCGCCAGACCGTGCCAACTTCGGCGAGGCGCAAGCCGCGCGAATTCCGATGACCATGGTGACGACCGCGACCGGCACCGGCGCAATTAACGTGCAGAGCGGCGACTTCGGCAGTCGCTACGCCTGGTATGTCGCCGCCATGGGACGCAAGATTCAGCAAAACTGGTACGGTGTTGGCCGCATCGGCGGACCGCGGGTTTATGTCACATTCGATATCGCACGCGACGGCACGCCCGGCAATGTGCGCATCGAGAAAAGCAGCGGCGACTCATCGCTTGACACTTCTGCCGTGCGCGCTATGCAGCGCATCGACACCTTCGGCCCGCTACCCAACGACTACCGCGGCAGCTCCGTTTCAGTCGAGTTTTACTTCGACCCAACGCGCTAAACTTTTCTCAAGAAAGGACGAGGCCATTACTTTGGCGATACATTTCCTCGCGCACGCAATAGAATCAGGGCCGCGGCAGTCTAAGCTAAAACGAATGAGTCGAAAAACACGCCCGTCTCAAATGCTGCACGCTGCTCTCGCCGCCGCTTCCATCCTTTTCGCCTCCACCGCACTCGCTCAAGATTGGGTTCGCAGCGGCACCGGGCTCGGCGCTGACAAAGTCCGCATCGCCGTTGCATCGTTCAAGCCCATCTCCGAAGACCCGCAGACCGCGCCCCTGAAACAGACCTTCGACAACACGCTCTACAACGATCTCTCGCAAGCGGGAGTCTTCGACGTCGTCTCCAAGAGTATCGCGCCTCCACTCATGCCCGGCTCTCCGCAGGAGATTCAACTCGCCTCATGGGCCGCCGCACCCTCCGACGCGCAGATGGTCGCCTTCGGCGCGCTCGGCGCAGACGGTGGTCGCTTAAAAGTGAATGGCTGGCTCTTTGACGCCAAGAACACGCAGTCCCCGCAAGTTCTCGGCAAGCAATATGACGAGGCCGCCAACGAAGGCAATGCGCGCCTCATCGCACACCGTTTCGCCGACGCAATCATTCTCGCGCTCGGCGGCGGCATCAACGGCATCGCAGAAACGAAACTTTATTTCGTCTCCGCACGCAGCGGCCACAAAGAAATCTGGCAGATGGACTACGACGGCCAGGGTGCGGAGCCGCTCACGAAACTAGGCTCTATCGCGCTCTCTCCGCGTGTCTCGCCCGACTCCAGCCGCGTCGCCTTCGTTAATCTCAGCGATCGCGGTTCCAACATCCGCATGTACTCGCTTGAACTCGGCCGGATGGTCGCCTTCGGCGGCACAAGCGGCAACGATTACTCGCCATCGTGGTCGCCCGACGGCAAGCTCGCTTTTTCTTCGTCCCGCAGCGGCGATCCAGAAATATGGGTCTCCGATTCAAACGGTGGTGCCGCGCGACGCATCACTTCTTTCCGCGGCCCTGACGTCTCCCCCTGCTGGAATCCGAAGACCGGCGCACAGATCGCCTGGATCAGCGGCCGCACCGGCCTGCCCCAGCTCTACACAATGGACGCCGACGGCACCAACGTGCAGCGCATGACAGACGGCGGTTATGCGACCTCTCCATCCTGGTCTCCCAACGGGCAATTCCTGGCCTTCGCGTGGAACCGCAAATACGGCCCCGGCGCTCCTGGCGGGCAGGACATCTACATCATGGACATCGCGTCCAAGCGCTGGATCCAGCTCACGCACGACGCCGGACGAAACGATTTCCCATCCTGGTCGCCCGACGGACGTCACATTGTTTTTGAAAGCACGCGCGGCGGGCGCAGCGAAATCATCACTATGCTGGCCGACGGCTCACAGCAACATACGCTGACCAAAGGCGGCTCAAACACTCAGCCCAATTGGAGCTGGAAGTGAACGCCCTCAACACAAATCTTGTCATTCTGGGGTCGGATGGAATGACCTGCTTTTTATCTAAAAAGATTCAAGGAGAATGAAAGTGAACTCAAGCACGCAACGTATCTCCACCATTGCACTCGCGCTGACTGCAATCGTTTTTGTCGCCGGATGCCATAAGAAGCAGCCCGTCACTCCGCCGCCACTTCCTCCCACAATTTCGTCGCCCACTCCGACGGCCACTCTGACCGCCGTCCCAGAAAGCATCCAGCCCGGTCAATCCTCCACTTTGACGTGGAGCACTGCCAACGCGAATGACGTCAGTATCAGCGGCGTCGGCCCGGTTAAGACTTCAGGTTCAACCACGGTTTCGCCCACTTCGACCACGACCTATACCCTGACCGCCCGCGGTGATGGCGGATCGACCAGTTCCATCGCAACCGTCGCCGTCGCTGCGCCCCCGGCACCCCCGCCGGCGGAAACCAGCGGCTTGACCAACGACCAGATATTCCACCAGCAAGTTCCGGATATCTTCTTCGACTACGACAGCTACGACATCAGGCCCGAGGCCAGCGCAGCCACCACCAAAGCTGTCGCGTTCCTCAACGCGAATCC
>DATMOZ010000285.1:0-2468 GCA_035567995.1 Acidobacteriaceae bacterium | reverse complement strand
GTGTAATCCTTTGCCAGAGCGACAACCTGAGGCGCGAGAACCGCGGCGAGCGCATGTTCGTTCGCTGCATTCTCAACGGTGAGTACGCGCGTGACGCCCGTCAGCTGTGCGGCCTGAGCCGCGACCGCATCCGGCTTGGCCGCGAAAACGGCAACGACGATTTCGGCCCCCGCGATGCCACGGGCGCAGGTTACTGACTTCGCCGTGCTGGGATTGAGCTTCGAGCCATCATGCTCGGCAACGATCAAAATCTTGGCAGCCATCAGATCAACCCCTTCTTCTTCAATGCCTCGACCAACTCCGCCGCGTCCTTCACACGTACGCCTTTCTGACGCTGCGCCGGGGGCTCAAATTTCACGAGTTTCAGCTGTTGCTTCGCATCCACACCCAATGTGTTCAAAGAAAGCGTCTCCAGCGGCTTTTTCTTGGCCTTCATGATGTCCGGTAACTTCACATATCGCGGCTCATTCAGCCGCAGGTCCGTCGTAATCAGCGCCGGCAGATCCACCTCCAGAGTTTCCAGGCCGGCATCGACCTCGCGTGTGACACGCGCCTTGCCGTCTGACAACTCGACCTTGGAGGCGAACGTGACCTGCGGACGATTCCACAGCGCGGCCAGCATCGGGCCGGTCTGACTGTTGTCATCGTCGATAGCCTGCTTGCCCACGATCACCAGGAAGGGTTGTTCCTTCTCGATGAGCTTGAGCAGGGCGCGCGCCGCGACCAGCGGCTCAATGACTCCGTCCGCTTGGACGTGAAGTGCGCGGTCAGCGCCCATGGCCAGGGCGGTACGCAGCTGCTGCTGGCATTCCGCAGGCCCGATCGTCGCAATGACGACTTCCTCGGCACCCCCACGCTCCTTGATTCGAAGCGCTTCTTCCAGCGCAATCTCGTCAAACGGGTTGATGCTCATCTTCACCCCATCCGTGACGACACCGGTGCCGTCCGGCTTCACGCGGATGCGCACGTTGTAGTCCACAACGCGCTTGATACCGACCAGGATTCTCTTCATTCAGGACTCTCCGGAAACGTTCTGCAGTGAGCTTCCCCGCAGGATTTAGGGTTCGGGGCGCCGTCTGCCAGTATAGCCGGCGGCGCGCCCGGAAAGGGGCGGAGAAGGCCCCTCAGGGGGCCCCTCGAGTCCTCCCGAGCGAACCTAGCGCACCGGGGCCGGGTGGACGCGCCGGTGCGGCGGGTTCAATTGCTGCTCGATGAAGGTCTGCTTGATCCGTTGGGCCGCGTCACGCAGCTTCGGGGTGAAGCGCTCCACCGCAATCTTGAAGGGCACCGCAGTCTCCGCGAAACGTACCACGACGGCGGCAAGCACCTGGTCTTCAACCAAGATGGGTACTGCCATGCTGATCTCGTCGGAGACCCGCTTGGTGTGGACAGCGCTTGCGAATCCTTTCTCGCGCGCGTCATCGAGGATCTTGTCGAGCTCCGGACGGTTGTGCGCCAACTTGTCCACATCGTTCGTCGAGCGGCGCAGAATCTCCAGCAGAGATTCACGTTGCTCGGCCGAGCAGAATGCGAGATGCACGCGGCCGGCAGCAGTTGTGAGCAACGGCAGACGCAAACCAGGTGAGAAGCGTTCGATGGCCAGAGGACTTCGATGATCGGTCGTTTCGCGTACGAGCATCTGTGTACCCGACAGCGAAGCGAAGGCGACTGGCCACATCACTTCCTTGCCGAGCTCGCCGATGCAGGGTCGCGCGATCTGCGTGACCCAGGCATCGTCGTCGAATCCGTCGGCAAGACGATGGACCATGATTGTTAGCCGATACCGGTCGTCGGCTGGATCGCGGTATACATACCCCGCGTGAGTGAGTGTTTCGAGGATGCGGTACGTCGTCGTACGCGGCAGCCTGATTTGTTGGGCGATTTCGGAAACAGTGGCGCCGTTACGCTGATTGAGTGTGGTCAACGCATCGAGGCCGCGGACGAGTGCTCTTATTGGTCGGGTCGATTCCATGGATCAATCTTGTAGTAGTGGTATATGAAATCAGACGAGGTGCGGAGTTTAGAAACTGTTTATGCCGCAACGCAACGGCTCGAGGTCGAAAACACGTGCTTTTGTATGCGTAAAGGGCATTCTTGATGCTTCGCTACGCATTCCGGCGCATTGCCGGCGTCATTCCGACACTTCTGGTCATCATCACCGCGTCGTTTTTCATCGTTCGCCTGGCGCCGGGTGGACCTTTCGACCAGGAGCAGACGCTGTCGCCGCAGGTGCGCGCGAATCTCGATGCGGCTTACGGACTCGATCGGCCGATTGCCATTCAGTACTGCAGGTACTTGGGTGCGTTGGCGCACGGCGACTTCGGTCCGTCCTTCAAGCAGCGAGATTTCAGCGTCACCGATTTGATCGCCCAGGGTCTGCCTGTGAGCAGCGCACTGGGAATCACTGCCATTGCGCTCGCTATTCTCATCGGTATTCCGTTGGGAATCGCCGCTGCCGTGTGGAAGCG
>DATMOZ010000284.1:0-7144 GCA_035567995.1 Acidobacteriaceae bacterium | reverse complement strand
ACCTGATATCCCTTCGCCACCCGGCCGCGAACGATCTCCGCCGTTCGCGCCATCGCGGTCGCGTCTTCGACCGAGGTGCCTCCAAACTTCATGACGACTAGATTCGGCATCGTGGTAGCAAGATCAGGCATGAACTTCTTCACGCTTCGCAACAGGAGCATCGAGAAAGCCGAGCTTCAACAACATCTCCGCGTTCAGCACCGCAGCACCAGCGGCTCCGCGGATCGTGTTGTGGGAGAGCACGGTGAACTTCCAGTCAAAGACGGAGCACGGTCGCAAACGGCCTATGGTCGCGGTCATCCCGTTGCCGCGCATCCGATCAAGCCGGGGTTGCGGGCGATCGTTGGCTGCGTCGTATTCGACCGGCCGCGCCGGGGCTGTCGGCAGGTCTTTGCCTGCAAGGGGAGCGAAACCTTCCCACGCCGCAATGATCTGCTCGCGCGTTGCCGGCTTTCTCAGCTTCACATTCACGCTTTCGGTGTGGCCGTCTTCGACCGCAACGCGGTTGCAACTGGCGCTCACCTTGGCGTCGAGCGGATGCCAGTGTCCACGGACGTCGTGGCCCAGCAGCTTCAGCGTCTCGGCTTCCAGCTTCTCTTCTTCGCTGTGAATGTACGGCACCACATTGCCCAGGATGTCGAGCGAGGCAACGCCGGGATATCCTGCTCCGCTGACGGCTTGCATCGTTGTGACCTGAACGCTCTCGATGCCGAACGAAAGCTCGAGCGGTTTCAGCGCGAGCACCAGGCCGATCGCGCTGCAATTGGGGTTCGTGACGATGTATCCGCCAGACTCTTTGCGCCACGACTGCCGCTCAAGCACCGGCAAGGACTCGCTGTTGACCTCGGGTACGACCAGCGGAACATCCTCGTGCATGCGAAACGCACTCGAATTCGAGATGACGTAGCAGCCGGCGGCGGCGAAGGCCGGTTCGACCTGATGTGCTGTGTGCGAGTCGAGCGCGGCGAAGATGATGCGCGGCGCGCCCGCTGGCTCAGCCGGGGAGACGTGCATAGCGGCAATCTCGGGCGGTATCGGCGTATCCAGCTTCCAGCGGACAGCCTCTCCGTAGGTCTTGCCCGCAGAGCGGTCGCTGGCCGCAAGCCATGCCACTTCAAACCATGGGTGATTCGCGAGCAGCTGTATGAAGCGTTGGCCGACCATTCCGGTCGCGCCGAGGATGCCGACTTTTTGTCTCGTTTTCATGTGGGGAAAGCTAAAGTCTAGCGCACCTGGCAGGGGTGCCGCTTGCTTTTCTCGCGTGTGAAGCACAACCTGCATTGCCCTCTACCGCGTCGCCGCTCGCCGGCACGCTTCGCCCGCATAGGACCCGCCTAGTTAGTGAACGTGAAGTTCGACTCAATCCTCTGCTGCGGTTTCACGGTCACCTGCGCTGAGTTGCTGCCAAGCTTCTCATGCAGTGCGACGATCGTGTAGGTGCCCGGCGGCAATCCCTTAATTTCAAAGTGCCCTTCGTTGTCGCTGACCGAATAGAACGGATTGGCAGCCACGTTGATAAAGGCGTTCATCCACGGATGGTTGTTGCAGCGCACCGGCAGCATCAGCTCAGGCTGAGCGAATGTCTTCCGCGTTGTTCCGCCCATCGGCGGTTGAGAAATATCGAACGGCTCATTGCCTGCGCTGGTCGGCGCCGGATGCACATTGTGCATCGTCGGATCGCTGTTGCGGAACTCCACCGGCTGCCCCGCCATCACGCCGATGACATGCGGTGTATAGCGGCAGCCCTTCTGGTCGAGGACCACCGGGGTCTGCGGGGGAGCATAGACCTTGCCGTTGAGACCCTCCTTCACATAAACGAAAACGTTGGCCACCTTGCCATCATGGATGACGTACTGCTCCGCGAGATTTGTGCCGGGATTGGAGAGCGCGCATGCGGGGTCCTGCGCCATATCGATCTGCAGCCGCTCCGGCTGGGTTCCAGCGAAGTGAATGGTGCCGGAGATCGTGCCGGCTGTGGCGGTGTCGACAGTTGCATACTGCGTCTGGGCCTCGGGCTTCGGTCCAGCCGGAGCTTTGCAGCCTGCGATGCAGCACGCGAACAACGAAGCAATGAGCAGGGAACTGGGCCGCATCGGTTACGCGTTCTCCGCTGGCAGCGCCGCAATTACCGCTTGGGCAAACGCGCGTGTGCCGGCGTTGCCGCCCACGTCGCGAGTCAGAGTCTTGCGCTCGGTGTACACCGTCTCGATCGCCGTCTGCAGCCGGTTTGCTGCATCCGTTTCGTTCATGTGGTGCAGCATCAGCACAGCCGACTGAAGGAGTGCCGTCGGATTCGCAATGTCCTTGCCCGCGATGTCAGGCGCTGATCCGTGCACCGCTTCGAAAATAGCGCACTCCTTGCCGAGGTTCGCTCCGGGAACAAGCCCCAGGCCGCCAACGAACGCAGCGCACAAATCGCTGACGATATCGCCGTACAGGTTCTCCATCAGCAGCGTGTCGTATTGATAGGGATTCATCACCAACTGCATGCAGGTGTTGTCGATAATGTGCTCGCCGTAGGTGATCTCCGGATAGCCCTTCGCAATATCGCGCGCGCAGCGCAGAAAAAGTCCGTCGGACATTTTCATGATGTTCGCCTTGTGAATGGCGTGGATCTTCTTGCGCTTATGCTTGCGTGCGTACTCAAACGCAAACTGCGAGATGCGCGTTGACGCCTTCTCGGTAATGATCTTCAAGCTCTCGACCACGCCGGGAACGACTTCGTGCTCCAGGCCGCAGTACTCGCCCTCGGTATTTTCGCGCACGATGATCAAGTCCACGCCGGGATAGCGCGTGTCCAGTCCGGGCAGGTTTTTGATTGGCCTGAAGTTCGCGAACAGCTCAAAATGCTTTCGCAGCGTGACGTTGATGCTTTTGAAGCCGCCCGCAATCGGCGTCGCCACGGGGCCCTTAAGCGCAAGGCGCGTGCGCGCGATCGATTCATACAGTTCCTTCGGAATGTACTCGCCCGACTTGTCGAATGCTTCCGCACCCGCCGAAAAGCGCTCCCACTCAAACTGCACGCCGGTCGCTTCCAGAATGCTGACTACGGCGTTTGAGACTTCTGGACCGATGCCATCGCCCGGAATCAAGGTAACTGTATGCGTCTTTTTCTTCGTCACGTTCAGAGATTCTCCTATTTCTTTCGCGGCCGCGTTTCGCTGGGCTGGTGCGGTACTTTTCCGTGGGTCAGCAGCTCTTCCAGCTCAGCCTTGAACTCGCGAACATCCTTAAAGTCGAGGTATACCGATGCAAAGCGAATGTAGGCGACAGTGTCCAGCGTCTTGAGCTGGTTCATGATCAACTCGCCGAGTTCGCTGGTGGTGCGTTCGCGCTCGGCTGAGTCGATGACGAAACTCTCAGTGTCGTCGACAATTTGTTCGAGCTTGCTTGATGAAACCGGCCGCTTTTCACATGCGCGCAGCAGACCGCTGAGCACTTTTTGCCGCTCAAACTTTTCCCGGCGCCCGTCCTTCTTCACAACCATGTACGGAATCTCGTCGATCCGCTCATAGGTCGTAAAACGCTTCTCGCATTTTTCGCATTCGCGGCGTCGGCGGATCGAGTCCGCTTCCTTGCTTTCGCGCGAATCAACAACGCGGTCCTGGGTGAAGCCGCAGTAGGGACATTTCATCGGGTCTAGCTAAGATTCTAGCAGTCCAAAACCGGGCCTTCGGCCGCTAGTGACAGCAATGCTTTTCCGCGCCGTGCCCGCCAGCATGCCCGTGATCCATAGGCTCGTTGCCCATCATGCGCAGCATCGCCACTCCGCCGGTGCGTAAAAAGCGCGGCAGCATGCTCGCGGCGATCAGCAGAAACACAATGTTCATCCAGGTCGTGTAGTTCCAGCGCACGCCCTCTTGCATGATGTTCACGCCGCCGTGCGACGGAATCAGATGCAGCAGCGAGAAGAGAGCCTCAATGGCGAGCGCGGCCAGCACC
This sequence comes from Acidobacteriaceae bacterium, assembly GCA_035567995.1. Taxonomy (GTDB): domain Bacteria; phylum Acidobacteriota; class Terriglobia; order Terriglobales; family Acidobacteriaceae; genus JBBPYY01. The sequence goes on along the minus strand of DATMOZ010000284.1, from coordinate 3,202 downwards.
ATCGCGGTGTAGAACAGCACTCCGAGCAGGGCGGCGACACGCGCGCCATAGTATTTCCGGTAGATATTCAGGAGCGGAAAGATGATCAGGTCGGCGAAGAGAAACGAAATGACGCCGCCGAAGCTGATTCCGCCCTGCCACAACACCGCTGCCAGCGGCACGTTACCGATCGAGCAGACAAACGACAGCACCGCGACCAGCGGCCCGACGACCGGGCCCCACAGCTTCGAAGCAATCGGATGACCGACAAGAAAAAATCCCTTCCAGAACGACGCCGGAACCAGCGCTGCAATTACACCTGAAATCAGCAAGCCGACGGCGAGATCCACCCAAAGGGAATACCAGTCCATGAAGAAGAAATGGCTGATCGCCGTGCGGCCCTTGTCTGAGAAGATGCGGTGCCGCAAGCTGCCCTCGTGCATACTCATGTCCATCGCGGCGTGGCCTTCCATGCGGCCAGCCAGGCCCTGCTCGGCATGTTCGCGGGCTTTCTCGACCAGAGCCGGCGACACGAACCAGCGCAGCAGCAGCGTCAGAATGATTATCATCAGCGGGCCGCCAATGAACTCCGCCAGCGTGAATTGCCAGCCCATCAGCACCCACAGCAGGATGCCAAGCTCGATGACCAGATTTGTCGACGCAAACTGAAACGCCATCGCCGCGGTGAAATTCGCGCCCTTGCGAAACATCGATCGCGCGAGCGCCGCCGCAGCATATGAGCAAGACGAGGAGGCAGCACCCAAACCGCATGCCACCGCAATTGTGCGCGGCCGATCATTCGGCAGCAAGGCTGTCATCTCTTCTTTGGAAACGACCGCCTGCACGACCGCCGATAGCAGAAAGCCGAGGATCAAGCCCCAGAGAATGTCCCAGGTCATGACACCCGACATGCGCAGCGATTCGACAATCCAGTGCATAGCTCCCCCTAGCGCAAATTCAGGTCCATCAGCTCAAGCAACTCCTGCTGCATTTCTTCGCGCGTCTTCGCGCTGGCGGAATTCAAGGCGTGGGTCGCGCAGTGCGCAAGGTGATTGCGCAACAGGTTCCGCGCAACCCCGCGTAATGCTTGTTGTACAGATGAAATCTGCATCACGATGTCGGCGCAGTAGCGGTCTTCTTCTACGAGCCGCTCAATACCGCGCACCTGCCCCGCAATGCGGCGCAGCCGGTTAATATTGGCCTGCTTGATTTCTGGTTCAACCGCGATGGCTTTGCGCGCGGACTTTTTTGTGGACATGACTGATACCCCATACCCCTATTTAAGATAAATAGGGGTATGGGGTATGTCAAGCTACTGCTGAGGGGGCGGTGGTGCTTCCGCGGGCTGCTCGTCCTTTGGCTTGCGACCAAACAGACGGCCAAAGAAACCCGGTTTCTTCGCCTTGCCAGGCACGGTTTGTCCCGGCTGCACAATATCGCCGTTCTGGGTCGTCTGCATCGGTGGCGGAGGAGCAGTCTGTTGCAACGGCGCCGGCGGTGGACTACCAAGGCCAAAAATCTTCTGGAAGATGTTGCGTTGGTCGGCACCGTTCGGATTCGAGCAGGTGTCCTTTGGCTCGGTGCCTTCCATGAAGGCTACAGTCCAGGTGTCTCCGGGGCAGGTCGCGTCGGCCAACAGGTTGGTGGCTTTGTCTACCGAGACCTGAACAATTCCCGCGGGCGGCGAAAAAGGTTGCGTGTCAGAGTATTGCGGCAGCGTCACTGCGCGCTTCATGAACTCCGCCCAGATCGGCGCTGCGGCCTGCGCTCCGGCAAGCTTCACGTCGCTGTAGTCATCGTTCCCGACCCAGATCACACAGATCAGGTTGCTGGTGTATCCGGCAAACCACGCATCGTGCGAGGTGCCCGTCTTGCCCGCCGCCGGAGCCATGAAGCCGCGCTTGCGCACTTCATATCCGTAGCCGAAATTCATGACGCCTTCCATCAGATAGGTCGTCATATATGCGACTCGCGGGTCGAGTACGGGATCCGAATCCGGCGGATAGTCCTTGATTATGTCGCCGTCGTTTTGCCGGACACTCGCGATCGTCCACGGCTGAATGTGCACGCCGTTGTTGGCGAAGATCGTATACGCTCCTGCCATATCGAGCGGGGTTGCATCGTAGGCACCAAGCGCAACCGATGCCGTGCCGCGCGCCGATTTAATGCCGGCCTGGCGTGCCAGAGACGCGACAGTGTCGAAGCCCACTGACTGAGCGAGAGAGATGGTTGCGTTGTTCAGCGAGTGCGCAAGCGCGTAAATCGCCGTCACCTCACCGTGATACTCGTCTTTGTAATTGCGCGGTGTGTAGCCGTTGAAATCTGTCTCGACGTCGTTGAGATAAGAGACCGGAGTAAACGCCCCCGGCTGCCCCGCCAGCGTGCGCCCGCTGAGATCGCTGTTGAACGCCGCGGCATACACAAACGGCTTGAAGATAGAACCGGTCGGCCGCCGTGAAACCGCATGGTTCAACTGGCTGGTTCCGTAGTTGCGGCCGCCCACCATCGCGAGCACCTGCCCGGTGTGTGGATTGAGCGCGACCAGCGCGACCTGGGGATATTGAATATCGTCCCTGGTCATCACGGTCTCGCCCTTCTTGTTCTTCTTGCTGTAACGCGCGCGCACAAGTGCGTCCACATTGTGCATGCCCGCCTCTACTGCTTCTGTTCCGATGCGTTGCAACTCCGGATCAAGCGAAGTGTAGATACGCAGTCCCTCGCGGTTGATGTCGCGATCGCCAAAACGCTGCGTCAGCGCCTCGCGCACCTGGTCCACGAAGTAAGGCGCCTCGCCAGCATCCACGCTCAACGGCGCGAGACGCAGCGGCTCCGCCTTGGCGCGTTCTGCCTCGGCCGGCGAAATCGCATTCGTCTCGACCATTGCGTCGAGCACCACGTTGCGGCGCGCAAGTGCGCGGTCAGGATGCTTGTATGGCGAGCGGAAGTTTGGTTGCTGAATCATGCCGGCCAGCAGGGCGCTCTCCGCCAGATCGAGTTTGCGAATGTCCTTACCGAAATATGCCTGCGCCGCTTCGCCGAATCCGTCGATGGCAAAGCTGCCGCGCTGCCCAAGGTTGATCTGGTTCGCGTAGAGCTCGAAGATTTCTTTCTTCGTGTAGCGATGCTCAAGCTGGAACGTGATCATGATTTCGACGAGCTTGCGCTTGATCCTTTTTTCCTGCGTCAGAAAGAGGCCGCGCGCCAGTTGCATCGTCAGCGTCGA
>DATMOZ010000283.1:0-2814 GCA_035567995.1 Acidobacteriaceae bacterium | reverse complement strand
TCAAGTGCTCGGTGGTGACGCACACGCCAGGTTCATTTAGCTGTTTGGGCAACCGGATGCATGATCAAAGCGCTACCCCCAAGCCATTGGTCGACGAGCCGGGCCTGAAAGACTGGGGCCGCGACCTGCGAATTGATGCCTGCCGAGGCATCGCGTTGTGGTGGATCTTTCTTGATCATATTCCCAACAACATCGGAAGTTGGCTGACGCCGCGGAACTACGGTTTCAGCGATGCCGCGGAAGTATTCATGTTCGTCTCGGGCGTAACCTGTGCGCTGGCCTACGGCAAGGCATGGCGCGGCGAGGGCTGGACGGGAGTGATTAGCCGGACGCTGCGGCGAAGCTGGGATATTTATGTCGCATTTCTGCTGCTGACGCTCGCGAGCGCCATCTTGATTCACCTCGCAGGCGGCGGCCCTTCCGCTGACGCGAGCAATACGCGCATTCTGCTGGATCAGCCGGGCGCGACGCTCACACGCGCGGCGATCTTGCAATACCGCCCTGTCAATACCGACGTCTTACCCATCTTCGTGCTTCTTCACCTATTATTCGCGCCCCTGCTGTGGTTGCTGCTGCGAGCGCCGAACCTGACGCTTGGCGCCTCGCTGGCGCTTTATGTGCTCGTGCATGTCTTCGGCTGGACCGTCCCGGCGTGGCCGAATAGCCACTGGGCCTTCAATCCGATGGCCTGGCAGTTGCTGGTTGTGCTTGGCGCGTGGTGGATCATCGCGGGCAACAAGGTTCAGCCGTGGGTGAGGTCACGCGCGGCGCTTGTCGTTGCAGTCCTCTATCTGCTCTTCAGCCTGATCACCGCACTAAGCTGGCGCATCAAGCCGGTGGAAGCACTGATCCCGCAAATGCTGGCACATCCGCTCTACCCATTGGACAAATCGAATCTCGACCCCTTGCGACTGCTGCATTTTCTGGCCATAGCCGTTTTGGCGGCATGGTTGGTTCCTCGCAACTGGCTAGCGCTGAAGACGCCCGCGATACGCGGCGCGATCCGCTGCGGCCAGAACTCGCTACCTGTTTATTGTCTCGGCGTTTTGCTGGCTTTCGCTTGCCACATGGCGCTACTCGACATTTCGAACGGGATTGCGATGCAGATGGCGTTGAGTGTTGGTGGCATCACAGCGATGATCGTGAGCGCAACGCTGCTGAACCTGATCAGTTTCAAACCCAGGCAGCAGCCGGCAAGAAACAGCTCGCTCCTAACTGAAAACAACTAGGCGACAACAACGATGTCTCAATCCGCTCGCCGATAATGTCCGTTTGGGGTGTGCGCCGTGAAAAGGCGGCGCGCTCCACAGGACCGTTGATTCTTGTTTAAGAAGGCCCTGTATCCCGCTGATCCACGACGAACGTCTCTTGTCTCTCGTACGGTTTACAATCCGCCGCGACCTTATCTGCGCTTTCGGTTTGCGCTACCAGCTTCCGTAGGCGCTGTAACAGCCGATAGGCTCGGTTAATGTTGATCGAAGTAGCACGGGTTGAGGGCGCTATAACTGATCTGGTCACGGCCGGTCGTTCCAAGAATATCGAGACTGACGGCAAAATGGGTCGGGTCCTTTAAACGTCCACGACTTCCAGAAGGGCTGCAATTCTCAACTGAACCGGGTCGCGTTCACCCTTTGCTGCGGCTGCGAGGATACGCGAGGCCAACTTTACTTTCATGGCTGACGTTCGCTTGGCCAGAGGCAGCATGGTTGCCGCCTCATCTAGTGTGGACCTCATCAGCTTGATTTCGTCGGGCTGAAATACCGCTCCGGGTGCAACCATGCCCATCTCCTCCAACGCCACAGCACTAATCGTCTTAATAGCTTCTACGCTAGTCGCATGTATCTGGATATCAGGATAAACCTGACGCGCAGCTGCCCAACTCCCATAAAGCGATCTGCGCTTTGATGCAGGTCAAAGCATCAGTCCGCTTGAATGTTAGGTGAACGGCATAGAGAGCAGACGCCCACCGCGACAAAACGGCACGGATCAATAACGGATAAGGGCTTCATTATCGGCGTTGAGCAATTGACGGATTTTTTCCGGATAGCTTCCGCTTTCGGATATCGGGCCGCAAAAAGTTGAACGTTGGTCATTTGCGGAAGCGGCGGTCCAAGGTCGCCATGACCCCTTCACTCCAGACGCGCTGCACAGTAGATCACCAGGCTTTTAACCGCGAGGAATGCGATCGACACAGCCCGCGGTCGCTCACCACCGGTGCCGAATCGGCGCCATAGGAACCGCCACCGGATGCGAACATTGAGGTAAAATAAATCGCAGGCAGCCGGTGACTATTGACTGCCACAACGCGCGACCTCGATTGACGAACGCGTGGTCAAATCTTGGACCGAACGTTAGTCTGTGGGGTGACACCGTTTAGAAAGATAGAGCTTTTGGAAGAGTCAGAGCGCCTTGTTCAGCGGTGCGGGGGAGACTTTGGATCAGGCGGCAGCGACATTAAATGTCTGCGAGCCAGCCAACCTGTGAAGCAAAGCGTAGCAGGTCGGCACGAGAGCGAATTTCCAACTTGGCCAGGCCGCGCGACTTGAAAGTTTCGACAGATTTCACGCCGACGTCGATTCGGTGCGATATTTCCTTGTTCGTGAGCCCCAGCGACGAAAGCTTGAGCACTTCGGTTTCGCGATCCGTCAAATCCCTGCCCTCCGGCCTCGCGACTTGATTGTTGGCCAGGGAACGGCCGAGAACACGGTTCACAACGGCCGGATCGATGTAAACGCCCCCGGCGATTGCCGAGCGAATGGCGGAAACCAGATTCGCGGCGGCTGATCGCTTGACGACGTAGCCGCGTGCGCCGGC
>DATMOZ010000282.1:0-9248 GCA_035567995.1 Acidobacteriaceae bacterium | reverse complement strand
CAGGCGATGGCGGCTTTCAGATGACCAGTCCAGAGCTCGCAACCATCATGCAGGAAAAACTCGACCTCAATATCGCGGTCATCAACAACGGATTTCTCGGTATGGTGCGGCAGTGGCAGGAGGCTTTCTATGAGAAGAACTATCAGTCAACTCCTCTGCTGAGCCCTGATTTTGTAAAGCTTGCGGGAGCGCACGGCATGGATGGCACTGCGGTGCGCAATCGCGGCGAAGTGTTGCCGGCGATCAGCGCGGCGCAGCGCAACGGCGCTGGTTATCTGATCGATTTTCAGGTGGAGCAGGAAGACTCGGTCTACCCGATGATTGCGCCGGGGGCAGCATTGCATCAGATGATTCGCCGGCCTGCCGGCCCGCTGGTTGAGACTGCGGAGGACCAGTAGCCATGCACCACACATTTGTCGCACTGGTCGCGGACAAGCCCGGTGTGCTGACACGCGTCGCATCCCTGTTTCGGCGGCTGAATTACAACATCATTTCCTTGACGGTGGGCCAGTCAGAAAAGGCAGGCACATCACGCATGACCATTGTTGCCGATGCGCCCAGCGACACCGCGCACCGTATCACGGCGAGCCTCTACAAGCTTGAAGACGTGATGCAGGTCGACAATGTCGGACGACGCGCATGTGTTATTCGCGAGCTGGCGCTGATCAAAATCGCTGCCACAGCGGCGACGCGCTCTCACCTGTTCGAACTCGCCGAAGTGTTTCACGCACGCGTGGTGGATCTCGCGCCGGAGTCTCTCATGCTCGAGATCACCGGCAGTGAGAGCAAGATTGAAGGACTGCTGCAAGTTCTGAACGAGAGCAAGGATGAGGTGCTCGAGGTAGCGCGGAGCGGTCGCATGGCCATGCGCCGCGGGCATCACACCAGCCGTGTTCTCGAGGCTCTCGACGATTCAGGCCCACGAATGGATTTCGAAGTCGCAATGGGTCGAATGGCAACGCTCGAAGAAGACGCCGCTCACGATCTGCACGAGGACTTGTTGAGCGACGGCGCGAACTCGTAATCCCCATATTCAACACACGGTTTTATTTTCCAGAGGAGAAGAGATGACGAAGACTTTTCATGATCAGGATGCGGATCTAAAGCTCATCAAAGGCAAGAAGGTCGCAATTATCGGATACGGTTCGCAGGGCCATGCGCATGCGCTGAACCTGCACGATTCCGGCGTTGATGTCCGCGTGGGACTGCCTGCTGGGAGCAAATCTCGCGCCAAGGCTGAGCGCGACGGTTTGAAAGTAATCAGCGTCCGCGATGCGGCAAAGTGGGCGGACGTCATCATGATTCTGACCCCGGACACGACCCAGGCGCGGGTCTACGATCAGGAAATAAAGCCGGAACTCACCGCGGGCAAGATGCTGATGTTCGCGCACGGCTTCAACATCCGCTACGGCACGATCACCCCCGGCGCGGATGTAGATGTCACGATGATTGCGCCGAAATCTCCGGGCCATCGTGTGCGTGAATTGTTCCCTGAGGGCGCTGGAGTACCCGCGTTGATTGCAGTGCATCAGGACGCAACCGGCAATGCGCATGCGCTTGCGCTTTCGTATGCCAAAGGCATTGGTTGTACTCGTGCGGGAGTACTTGAGACGACCTTCACCGAAGAGACAGAGACTGACCTCTTTGGCGAACAAGCCGTCTTATGCGGCGGCGTCAGTGCGCTGGTGAAGGCCGGGTTCGAGACGCTGGTCGAGGCGGGCTACCAGCCAGAGGTCGCGTATTTCGAATGCCTGCACGAACTGAAACTGATTGTTGACCTGATGTATCGCGGCGGCTTGGCATACATGCGGTACTCGATATCGGATACGGCGGAGTATGGTGACTACACGGCCGGCGACCGGCTGATCACTGACCAGACGCGAGCAGAGATGCGCAAGCTCTTGAAAGAAATCCAGGACGGCACATTCGCGAAGCACTGGATCGCGGAGAACGAAACAGGACGCCCGACGTTTGAAACGCGGAGAAAGAAAGAAGCCGCTCATCCGATCGAGAAGGTTGGCAGCAAGTTGCGCGGCGCGATGCCATTTCTCAATCCCGTCACGGTCAAAAACAACGCGGTCGAAGATGTGAAGCCTGAGACAGTAGGGGTCTAGCGGACCGTCTCCCCTTCCGCTCAAGACGTTTCGCTCGCGCGAGCGGCCAGCCAGCGCTGGCCTGCTCTGCGAGCCACACGGCGCAACAGAGTAGCGCGCACGCTACCTCACCTGCGTCGAGCACCCGCGAAAACGGTGTCGCGCAAATGGTTCTCGACAAATATCGGAATCCAGCACGACCCAGGCAACATCTCCATAAAGACGACGTCTACGCGGCGCACACTGACGTGCCGGGGCGCCGGTTGATGCAAGAGCGACGCGCAGCGCGTACCATTCAAGATTCAGCATCAACACGAAGGTAGAACAAGCATGAATACACAGAATCAGGTCGTTGCGGATCGAGAAGAGCAGGAGCGCGATGAGTTGGTGCCCACAGGGGAGCCCAGAGCAGAGAAACCTCTGCAGTATATTCACTCGCCCATTGAAAAGATCGTCGCCGCGCTCAAGAAAGTGGAGCAGCTTAAGGGTCTAAGCGATTCTGAGCTCGAATGGCTGGCGCGCACCGGGACTGAAGTGTTCGCCCCGCAGGGCACGGTCCTTTTTAATGAGGGAGACCCTGCAGACCGGATGACGATTTTGCTTGAAGGCGAAGTGCATGTCCAGGCGAGAAACCAATTGTTCGTGGGCCGCTCTGGGCACATTACTGGCCTGCTTCCCTACTCTCGTATGACGGCCTATGGCGGCAAGAGCACCGCTGTTGTAGATGCATGGGGAATCGAGTATAAGCGCGAGCTTTTCCCTGAAATTCTGACGCATGTGCCAAGCTTTGCGAATCGCGCGGTAAGCACATTGCTCGATCGCGTGCGTGAAGTGACGCGCATGGAGCAGCAGGGTGAGAAGCTGCAGGCGTTAGGCAAGCTTGCCGGAAATCTCTCGCATGAGTTGAACAACCCCGCCTCTGCGGCACAGCGCAGCGCAACCATGCTGCTGCAGGAGCTGCGACAGTACGGCAGGGCAAAATTTGAGTTAGGGCGCTTGTGCCTTGATGACACCACCTACCAGAACCTGCGCGAGTGGGACCAGAATGTGCGCGCTCAGATTCGTGATCACGAGTTCGACGAGGCGATTGCGCTCTCTGACCGTGAAGATCAAATGTCAGTGTGGCTCAGTTCGCACGACATTTCGGACGCGTGGGCCATCGCCTCCCCGCTGGCCGAGGCCGGCGTCCAGCCAGAGCAACTTGATCCCCTGACCACGATTCTGCCTGAGGGGGCTTTGCCAACAGTGTTACTGCAGTTCGCCTCTTCGTTGCGCGCAGAACGGATGACCGAGTCCGTGCTCGATGCGACGGAACGCATTTTCGAATTGATTCGCGCGATCAAAGATTACAGCTACATGGACCAGGCTCCCCTGCAGGAAGTGGACATTACACAGAGCCTCGACAATACGCTGACGATGCTTAATTCGCAGATGGCAAACATCAATATCGAGCGCGATTATGAAGACAACATGCCGCGCATCATGGCCTACGGCAGCGAGCTAAGCCAGGTGTGGACGGCGTTAATCGAGAATGCGGTGGAGGCGATGAAGGGACACGGCACGTTGCGTCTGCGCGCGACGCGTAAGGCAGATGCGATCATGGTGGAGATCTGGGACAACGGGCCGGGCGTGCCCCTGGAACTAAGAGATCGCATCTTTGAGCCGTTCTTCACAACCAAGGCTCCTGGCCGCGGACTGGGGTTAGGTCTCGATGCCGCGATGCGAATTTTGCGGAAGCACCGCGGATATTTGACAGTCGAATCAAAGCCGGGCGCTACCTGTTTCCAGGTTCGGCTGTTGGTGCATCTCGTTGGAGCGTACTAATGATTCCAGCGATAGGACGGTCCTTGACGCAAAAACCGGGCGCTGTCATTGCTGACGGCGCCCGGTTTTTCTTAAAGTGACGGATCACTTTTCAATTTCGACGCCGCGCCAGAAAGCGACGTGATTCTTGATATTGCGAGCTGCGGGCTTCGGGTCAGGATAGTACCAGGCGGCGTCAGGATTTTCCTGACCATCGACCACGACTGTGTAATATTTGGCACGGCCCTTCCACGGACACGTTGAATTTGTTGAACTTGCACGGAAATACTCGCGATTAAGGGTATCGTCGGGGAAGTAGATATTTCCCTCGACGGTTTGTACATCGTTGCTTTCTGCCAGTACCTTACCGTTCCAGACTGCTTTTGCCATTCGCGCCGTCCACCCCTGGACTTTTCCACAATAGCAGAGACAAGGCGTTTCTTTCCAGTGCCTTGCCGGGTGTTCGGCTGATGAAAAGCCGCAGCTCATGATGGAAATTGCGCGTAACTACAATCATCGCCGCAGCTAGGACAAGCGACCAGAGCCGTAGAGCGCTGCAGTCCGCGAAGATCGTTAGGCCTTAGAGATCGATCTTCTGAGCGACGTTGCGCTGACGGCGTCGGTTCTCAACGGCCTTCGCGGTATTTTCAAATCGCTGCCGCGCAACAGGGTACTTTTCCAGCAATTCCGCTATGCGCGGCATGAAGTCGATGCCCGCTTTGGATTTCAATTCCGGCCGCAGATGGTGCATTTTTGCGAAGACGAAAAACGGCTCATTGTTGCTGTCGAAGAACAGATCAGCGTCCAGCGCTCCGCGCAGCACCATCGACGCGGCCATCTCCCAGTAACCGACGAACTGGCGTAGGTAGGCGTTGTTCTGCTCACCAAAATCGCGCTGCACCGCAAGAAACTCATCCACTGTTTCCGGCCAGAACGTGATGAGCATGAATTTGCGCGCCTCGCGCATCACGGGTTCGCGGCGAAGCTCGTAGAGCTTGAGGATCAGTTCAGCATCATGTGCGGTAGCCATGAGGTCAGTGTAGCTGGTGCCAGCGTGCTTGCGCAGCGAGCACCCTTGTCTGGACAGCCCGGGACTTACGCGACCGGCTGTGCTTCTTCTTCGGGAGTTTCTGTTCTTTCCGGAGCGTCACCGAGGCGCTTCTCGAAGTCGCAGACTACTGTCGGCTCCGGTGCAGCGGCCTTCTTGCCCTTCTTTCCTGGCCTCTCGTTCTTCTTGTTATTCGGGCAGACCAGATAGACGCCGGACTTCAGCGTCTTCTCAAGCAGGTATGGGCTGTCGCACTCAGGACATCTCTCAGGAACCGGCTTCGCGTTCGCAGTGAAGTCACACTTCGGGTAATTGGTGCAGCCATAGAACGTATTGCCGAAGCGTGAACGCCGCTCCGCCAGATCGCCGTCTCCGCATTTCGGGCACTTCATGCCTTCGACCAGGTTCTGCTTCACGTACTTGCAATCGGGATAACCAGAGCACGAAATGAACTCGCCATACTGGCCGTTGCGCAGCACCAGCGGCTTGCCGCACTTCGGGCACATTTCGTCGAGCGGTACGGGTGGCTTCTGCTGCTGCTTCTGTGTGAGCTTGCGAATCGTCTTGCATGGCGGATCCTCGTTGTAGCCAGGGCACGCCATGAACATGCCAAACCGCCCGCGCTTCAACACCATCACGCGACCGCACTGCTCGCAATACTCCTCGTTCTCGTTCGTTGCTTCCTGCGCTTCGGGCGAGATCAGGTCGGGCTTCGATGCGAAGTTTTCTTTGGTGAAATTACAGCTCACCTGTTCGACAGAGAGTTTTGCGTTGGTTGCGGCGAGTTCATCCAGCGTCTTCCTCAGGTCGGTGCTGCTCTTCACCTCGGTGGATGGCGAGACAGCACCCAGCTCAACTGCCTTGACCAGCACCGGGTATGTGAGCGCTCCTTCAATCTTCTTCAGTATCTTCTTCGGGTCCTTTTTCCACGAAGAACTGGCGACTGACACCGGCTTCTTTTTGTCATATGCGCTGCAAGCGTAGAACGAGCCAAACTTGCCCCACTTCAAAATCAGCGGCGATCCGCAGAGGTCACATTTCTGATCGGTCGTCTGCTCCATCCGCTTGATGTTTTCCATGTGCTGTTCTGCGTTCGACAGTTCTTCAGTGAAGTGGCCATAGAACCCCTTGAGCAGGTCGGTCCACTTCTCTTTTCCTTCTTCGATGTCGTCAAGTTCTTCTTCGAGCTTCGCTGTGTATGTCGTGTCGAAGATATAAGGGAAGTTCTTGACCAGCAGTTCCGTCACCACCGTGCCTATTTCCGTTGGCACAAAGCGCCCGCTGATCTTGGTGACGTATTCGCGGTCCTGAATCGTGGTGATGATCGACGCATACGTAGACGGGCGGCCGATTCCGCGTTCTTCCAGCTCGCGTACAAGCGAGGCTTCGTTGAACCGCGGAGGCGGCTGAGTGAAGTGCTGCTCCGGCAACAACAACGCGAGGTTCAGCCTCTGCCCTTCCGTCAGATCAGGCAGCTTGTTGGCCAGCGCATCGTCGTCTTCGTCCTTGCTGTCTTTGGCCTCTTCGTAAACCTTTAGATAGCCATCGAATTTCAAGATCGAGCCGGTTACGCGGAAGTCATACGTGCGATCGCTCTTCGCAGCGATCTCAACCGTTGTCTGATCGAACACTGCCGGCAGCATCTGCGAGGCTACGAAACGCTGCCAGATGAGCCGATAGAGCTTGTACTGCTCCTCAGATAAATAGCGGCGAACCTGCTCGGGCGTGTTCGCCACGTTCGTCGGGCGAATGGCTTCGTGCGCGTCCTGCGCGTCCTTCTTACCTTTGTAGAAATTTTCCTTTTCAGGCAGGTACTGTTTGCCCAGCTTCGAAGCGATGTACTCGCGAGCATCCGCGATCGCGTCTGGTGCCACACGGATGGAATCGGTACGCATGTAGGTGATCAGACCGACCGTGCCTTGCTGTCCCAGTTCGATACCTTCATACAGTCGCTGCGCGATGCCCATGGTGCGCTTCACGTTGAAGCCGAATCGACGGGATGCATCCTGCTGCAATTTTGAAGTAGTGAACGGCGCGGTCGGGTTCCGCTTGCGCTCTTTGCGCTCGACGGAGCGTACTTGCCATTCTGCTTTTTCAAGCGCCCTGACGACGGCATCCGTTTGCGCCTGATCGGGCAGCGAAGGCTGATCGACCGTTTCAACGGAAGCTTTCTTTCCGTCAATGCCTATAAATCTTGCCGTAAACTCCGGTCCACTGGGTGCCGGGGTCAGCTTCGCATCCAGCGTCCAGTACTCAACCGCGTTGAAGGCCTTGATCGCCTGCTCACGCTCGACAATCAGGCGAACTGCAACTGTTTGCACACGGCCAGCGGAGAGTCCGCGACGCACCTTGTCCCACAGCAACGGAGAGATCTGGTATCCGACGATGCGGTCCAGAACGCGGCGCGTCTGCTGCGCGTCCACCAGATTGGCATCGACATCGCGGGCGTGTTCAAAAGCAGCCTTCACTGCTTTCTGCGTGATCTCGTTGAATGTGACTCGGCGAATCGAGGTCTTCCCCGTCACTTCCCCTTTGAGCTGGATGGAGAGATGCGCGGCAATGGCCTCGCCTTCACGATCAGGATCGGGCGCGAGGAATACGGCGTTGGCCGAGCGCGCCAGCTTCTTCAGGTGCGCGACGACCTTTTCTTTGCCCGGCATGACCTCAAGCGTCGGCTCAAAGGTCAGATTCTCGAGTTCAACACCGATTTCCCGCTTGGGCAGATCCATGATGTGGCCGATGGAGGCCTCCACCTGATATGCGTTGCCCAGATACTTACTGATCGTCTTTGCCTTGGCAGGCGACTCGACGATGACTAAAGATTTGCTCATTGACTTCCTTTTCACACACAAAACCGACGGGGAGATGCAGAGCGCGCCAAAAGAGCCGCTTGGTTCGAGAACCTAACACTGTGCGGCCGGCAATACCAGCGCTCCACCTGTGCATCCATCATCAAAATTTGGGGTAACTACCAGATTCTAAAAAGCTTTGACATAATTCTTGCCTGGCATCTGGCGAATTCTCCCCGCGAGCTCAAGTTCGAACAGCGCGGCGAAGATTTCAGAGGAGCTTACTTTCGGCTCCAGCAGCTCGATCAGCTCGTCGAGTTGAAGTGATTCGTCGGGCCGCAAGGCGTTCAAAACCTCGCGCTCCTGCTCAGAAATCGCGCGGTTATCGACCAACGGCGCGGCCTGATCGCCCTGGGTCTGTAATAAGGATGCTTGCTGGGCAACAGAGGATTCAATCTGGGCCAAATCCTCGACTTCGAGGCGAACCGGGGTCGGCAGGTCCTCCCAGATATCCTCCCACGTCGCAACCAGCTTCGCGCCCTGCTTGATCAGGGTGTTCGGCGTCCAGGACCCTTTGCTGGTGACGTTGCCGGGAACCGCGAACACTTCCCTGTTCTGCTCGACCGCACAGCGCGCGGTAATGCGCGTGCCAGAGTTCTCGCTCGCTTCAATCACCAACACTCCGACGCTCATGCCGCTGAGGATCCGGTTGCGGACAGGAAAATTCTGCGGCGCAGGAAAAGTTCCCATCGGATATTCGCTCAATATGGTCCCGCCGCTATCTAGAATCTGCTCCGCCAGCCGCTTATTTTCCTTGGGATATATGACGTCGATGCCGGTTCCCCATACGGCGACGGTCTTGCCGCCAGCCTCGAGCGCGCCACGATGCGCGAAGGTATCGATGCCGCGGGCCATGCCGCTGAGGATCAGCATGCCGCGCAGGGCCAGATCACGCGAAAGCATCTGCGACATTCCTGAACCATACGGCGTCGGGTGGCGCGTACCCACGACCGCAATGCCGGGGCGCCGCAGCAACGTGGCGTCGCCGCGATACCAGAGCACTGCCGGTGGATCGAAAATCTCCAGAAGCCGGGGCGGATAATCCGGGTCAATCGGCGTGATGTAGTTTCCGCCACCATCAAGTGTCCGCGTGTGTTCTGCCTCTGCCGCGGCCCGCGAGCGTCCGTCGAGAATTTCCTGTGCGGCGCCGGCAGGCAAGCGCAGCGCTTCAAGCTTGGTCAGAGGCAGTGATAGTACGCGAGCCGCGCTGCCGGTTTGCTCGACAGCACGCAGGATTGTCTTCGGGCCGACGCCGGCGGTCAGCTTCAGCGCGAGCCACGCAAGGCGCTCCTCTTGCTGCTCGGCTGCGGAAAGGGTTGTTGCTGCGGGGGAATCTGAGGTCAATGGTGTCTCTGAAATTCAGGGGAGTTCGGGCAGAGCGTATCTGTCACGCTACCCGAAGTCAAGCCTTCGATTGCTGCGGCAAGAGGCATAATGCACCACAATTGCCTTCCC
>DATMOZ010000281.1:0-4395 GCA_035567995.1 Acidobacteriaceae bacterium | reverse complement strand
CGTTTGCGGTGTTGATCATTGGAGTGGAGGTGCTCGGTTATCGCGTGTACCTGAGTCGGGGGGCCTCCGTGGCATCTGACAAGGACCAGGCGATATCCGTCCGGAGACGTGCATCGAATGTGAGCGGACCTCAGTTAGAGGTGCTTGCGATGCCGATGGTGGCGTCCGTGCATTCATCGGACGCTCTGTCCCTTGCCACGACCCGGCAGACCGCCGCGCCGCTCAAGCCGCAGAGTGCGACCGGGCAACGTGCTCGCAGGAAGCCGCACGTTTACATCGGCAGTGAACCGCCTTTCAGTTGTTCAGCGGGCGATGTATTCTACAAAACAGATGCGACGCCGGGCTGGAACACCTTCACTTGTCACACCAAGAATGTCTGGAGCATCGCAAGGAGTATAGACAGGCTCTAGGTTTGCGCGGGTTCATCCATCCAATGCTTTAGCTTCGCAAACGCGCGTGCAGAGGGATCATCTGCTGCGAGCGATACGAGCGATGGTGGACGCGGTCCCGGATCGGTTGTCACCGCCGAGGCAATGTATGCGACCACGGGTCGGCCGTCGATTCCTCCCGAGAAACTGCTGCGCGCCCAGTTGCTCCGGATGCTGTACTCGATCCGCAGCGGGCGGCTGCTGATGGAAGAGATCGACTACGTGTACTATTTTCGAGCCGCAAAAGCGTGCTGGAGTCAATTTGGGGCCAAACTACCGCGCGGAGCTACGTACCCAGCCTGTCGATGGCGAATTACAGAATTGACCGAAAGCAACGTGGAGTAACGTGGAGTAACAATGTTATAGAGGGCGACGGCAGGCTAGTTTTTAAAGGCGATTTCGAATTCGCCATGGACACCATTGGTGAGCCAATAAGAGACTTCATGTCGATTCGGCGAAGAAGGCCCGGTCAGGTCACCGATCTCTTCCGAGTGGCTATGAATGCCACGATTGCCAAGCCGGTCACGGTAAGGGGACTTCGCTCTGGTTCTGAAAGACGAGATTACCAGTACCAGTCCCCCCCGCTGAATAGAGGTACGAAGTCGTCAATGAAAGCACCGGTGGCGCCGTCGTAGCGTGGGACCTCGCTATTGGACACGACGTAAAGATTCCCGTCCGGACCAAAGGCCAAGCCGACCGGAAGATTCAGGCGCCGGACTCGAAACAGCCTCGGCTATAAGTAACCCATTGCAACGCGGCTAGTCCGCGAAACACCACACTATTGCCCTTCGTTCTTGCAGCCTAAAGACCCGATTTGAAGATAATATCATCATCCACGAGGGGAAACGCAAACACCAAAATCCAGTACTGCGCACACAAATCCCAGTCGGTCCATGCGATAGGTCTCTTCTACCTCCGGAAATTCGTGCATCCCGACTGGTGCCGCTGTTTCGCAAGCAGCACGACGCCGGCCTACTCGTCAAGGAATCGCGTCGAAATCACCGATCTTTTTGATCTGAGCTTCCTCGGGCGGCCTCTTCGATCAGCTCAGGTACGTTCTCTCGCCGCTGATTCGCATTCCGCCTGATCGCGACCGGTAGTACCTACGTAGTTAGGTTCTTGCCGAAATTGGCAGAATGTTTAGCGGGCGGGCGTAGCAGCGAGCTGAGGGATGATAACGAGCTCCTTGGGGAACGCCCGGAACTCAGTTGAAATCGGGAGAGACTATCTTTCGAGATGAAGGTTAGCAGCTAAATGGCTTGCAATCTGTTCAAAGTTGCTCGCCGAGGCCGCTTTTTATGCGCGGCGTCAGTCCACAGGCTCCTGCACTCCTTTCTCTGAAGGCGGGGTTGGGCCATGGTTGGGCGCATCATTTCGCACTACTAGATCCTCGAGAAACTGGAGTTCGCATTTTTTTTGCAGCCTGCGGAGGAAGAAATCCACCCACGTAGTTGTCAGTAAGACGTGGTAGCTACTGAGCGGCTTGGTTGCCCTTCGCGCCCTCCTAATGCTCGCGGCGATTCCATCGAGCGTATGCGGTCCACTCTCGGCCAGGTTTCTTCGCCAGGCGTGGCAGCAGCGTCTTGTCCGAATCGCGTTGCGATTGAGCAAACAGGAGTACGTCCAGAGCGTCCCATCAGATTCGTCATACTCCTCGTAGGCAGCAATGACAAAGTCCTGTTCAAACCAGGTGAGAAAATCCATCCGGACGGTGTCATCGTTGAGGGCGAGATCCTCGGTCAATGAAGCGGGCAAAGGCGCCGAAGGCAGGGTCGAGGGCGCAGAGGCCAAAGTGGTTAGCCCGGGCTTCTTGCGCGGACAGAACATCGATCTCACCGACAAGCGCGTCGAGCCACTGCATGCCCCAGGCCCCGGGCAACAACTATGATGGTCAGATGAGGGCAGATTCGTTTCGGTTTGTATTGTCGGCAATGCTGCTCTGCCAGGCGCACGGCTATGCGCAATTAGGACCGCAGCCGCCATGCGGAAAGGAACCCGTTCCGCCCTATCCTGGTCTGGATGATTCGCCCATCGTGAAGTTCTGGAGCGAGTCTGACTTCGGCCACGACTGGAGACCATCCGCGTGCACTGGTTGGGCTGCGGCGGGCTCTACGACGTTGGTAACCACAGTCGCGCGATTTCGTCATACCTCGGAAGCTGAGGGCTTGCTTCGCCACATCGGGGCAATTTCAGAACTCGTGGGCATGCGCTACTGGTCGACCACTCACAAGCAGTGGCAAACATTAATTGTGGAGGCCTACGCTTTGACCGGCTTGCAGCCTGGTCAACGCCGCGAAGACTTCATGCCCGATGAGATGAAGGAAGGCAAGGTACTATACTTTGAACAGGTCGATAACCTTTCTGGCAAGGCCGTCTACCGAATGCACATTGCAGAGGCTACGGCGGACCGGCTAGTCTTCGATGTCGAGAACGTGAGCACGATGCGCTATCTCTTCATAACTCTCTTCCGCCCGGGTGAGATGCAGTCGATCTACTTTCTGGATCGCGAATCGGAAAACGTCTGGCGATACTACAGCATCGTGCGCACAGGAAAGAACGCAAATTGGCTGATCACGGGAAATGAGTCTTCCGCGATCAACCGGGCGGTTGCGTTCTATCGCTCCCTAGTCGGAATTCCCACCGACCAGGAGCCTCCGCCGGCGCGATGAAGGCCGAGCTAGAGCCGGTTTAGTCCCGAGTCGGCATCGCGCTTACGATTGCGGGCCGGTTCCGTTGCGGCGCGCTGGGCATGTCCGGACCTCCTGGCACCGCTTACAGCAGCGAAGACATTGGCTTCCTACATCTGATCGGGCGAGTGGTTGCGTTCGCGATTGATGATAATTTCAATCTGAGGCGGGCGGCGGCTGTACAGGCGGAACTGCAACGCCAAAACGAGCGGCTGCAACTAAGCGAGAGAGAACTGCAGGACCTGATCAACAACATTCCCGCCCAAGTAAACACGTTTACCCCTGACGGTCAGTTGGCATTTGTGAATCAGCAGATGCTGGACTACTTCGGTAAAACGTTAGAGGAGATCAGGGATTGGGCGGCCACCGATATTGTTCATCCTGACGATCTCCCGACCGTTTTCGCGAACTGGCAGCGAACGATGAAGAGCGGTAACGCCGATGAAATGGAAGCCCGTTTGCGTCGCGCCGACGGTGTTTATCGCTGGTTCCAGTGCCGGCGGGTTCCTCTGCGAGATGGCGACGGCAATCTTGTCCGCTGGTACGGGTTACGCGCTGACATAGAAGATCGGAAGAGGGCGGAGGAAGCCCTCGTTGTTCAAAACAGCAGGCTCCAACTTCTACTGAAGCTGAGTAAAGAGATCACTTCAAACCTGGAGTTTCGCGAATTGCTGCGGGCAATCTCAGCGAGTATTCGTGAAGTTATGGATTGCGACGCAGTCCATATTTCGTTCGCCGATCCGGCATCGGGTAAATTCCGGCTGTACGCCTTGGATTTTCCGGAGGGCAAGGGCTTTGTCAAGGAGGAAATGCTTATCGAATCGGTCGGGGCTTGTAAGAGAGCTCTGGAAACGCTGCAACCGGCAATCAGGAATACTGCCAATCCCCAAGAATTCCCGCCCGATCTGTACAAGTTGATGGTGGGTGAGGGGCTGAAGAGTCAATGCGTGATACCGCTTGTGAGCCGCGGCCGAGTCGTCGCAGCTCTGTCCATTAACCGCAGCATCGATGATGCCTTCCTGCCGGATGAGATCGAGTTTCTCAAGGAAGCATCCGGTCAGATCGCCATCGCTATAGAGAATTGTCTTGCATACAGCGAGATCTCCGACCTGAAAGAGAAACTGGCCCAGGAGAAGCTTTATCTCGAAGAAGAGATCCGTGGCGACATGGACTTCGAGCAAATCGTGGGGAACAGTCCGGCGCTCAAGCATGTTCTACAACTCGTCGAAACCGTCGCGCCCAGCGATTCAACCGTTCTACTGCTCGGTGAAACGGGAACC
>DATMOZ010000280.1:0-11110 GCA_035567995.1 Acidobacteriaceae bacterium | reverse complement strand
TGCCGGAGAGCCAGGCAGGACACGCTGCGCAGCCAGGCCGCCAGTGCTCTCGCTCCACCACGCTCCGTCGGTGACGGCCGCGAAGGCTTGTTCCTTCTGGAAGTTAATGCCAGCCAGAACGCAGGCTGCCACTGTGGTGAGGGCAAGCACCACGGCGACCACGCGCAATTGCAGATTCCGAGGCATATTGGGAGGGTAGTGTGCGGCTCAGCGCCAAGAGCTGCAACTGAGTTGCACTGATTGTATGCACTTTCGCGACCAGATGCACAACAGCAAAATCGTCTGGAAGAGGCAATTATTTGTTGCACTTGCATTCTAAAAGAGACGGGGGCTTGCGCTGTTAATCCCGAATTTCATATCCACTCTACATTTTTGGATATGGGTTCAGTTTTGCGGATGGCATTGTGCTTGCTTGAAAATGAATAGTTTGTTAAAGGTTACTCTGTCAAAGGGATCGGCGACGTGTGTGACTGACTCCCTAAGAATGGATTTCCCGGGCCGGGTAAACCCCTTGGAAACGGCGAGATAGATACATCTTTTTTGACTATTTCGGGTTCATAACAGGGTTGGTAAAAAATGTTCGACTGAAGGATGCCATGACTCTCGCTGTGTGGATGACTGCCGGGGTGAACGCGGGAGGTTTTACCGCTTCGGAATCGCTCTACGCGAATGTCGGCGGGCATCGGATGCATTACCAAAAGTGCGGAAGCGGCACGCCTCTGCTTTTGCTTCCCGGCATGCTTGGGTACTGCTTCTCCTGGCGGTTCAACATGGCGGCGCTTGGAGAATATGCGACTGTCTATGCCGCGGACATGATTGGCATGGGGCATTCTGATCGAGTTGCGAATATCGATGCGTCGCTGGAAGCGACCGCAGGGCGCATTTTCGACTTTATGGATGCGGTTGGCCTTCAGCAGGTGGATTTGCTCGGCACTTCGCATGGGGGAGCACTGGCAATGTGGATGGCTGCGGCCAGACCGGAGCGGGTGCGCCGGCTGATTCTGGTGGCGCCGGCGAATCCATTTTCGACCGAATGCGAACCGTTGCTGGCGTTTTATCAGTCGTCGCTGGGCAAATGGTTTGCGACCCGGGTCCCATTTTTGCCGCGTGCGGTGCAGGAAGTCGCGCTGGGCCGGATGTATGGCAACGCAGAACGGGTGGTTAACGGCACGCTGGATGGCTATATGGAGCCGCTGCGCGTTCCCGGTACGCCCGAGCACGTGATGAGGGTGGTTGCGGGGTGGCAGACGGATATGGCTCGTCTGCGGGACCGTCTTCCCCATTTGCCGCACGTGCCTGTGCTGTTGATCTGGGGTGACCGCGACCGCGCCGTCGGATTGAAGTCCTGTGCGCTGCTGCGCAAGTACATGCCGATTTCACGCCTGGTGGTGTTGCGCGGTGCCGGCCATCTGCCGTACGAAGAGCAGCCGGTTGAGTTCAACGCTGCAGTACTTGATTTCCTATCGCGGCCGACGATGCCGGCTACTGTGCTGCCGTGGCCAGAGCGTAAGAACGACGCGGCTTAGTTCCCGGGTATATTTTCCAAATCACTCAGACTGGCTTGAGGTCGAAGTGCTGCGTGAGCCATTGGCGCATGGCCGCCTGCATTAGCGGCAGCTTGCCAGTGAAGAAATGGTCTACGCCTTCGATGAAGACTAGAGTTTTTGGATCGGGCGCTGTGGCGACAACCTGCTCGACGATTTCCTTTGGTCCGTAGATATCTTTTGTGCCGCTGATGAAAAGCTTGGGCTGTGCGCAGGTGGGCAGGTATTTGTAGCTGTAACGGCGGCCTTCGGCTTCCACTGGAAGCCCGAGGGCGATGATGCCCGGCACGCGGGGATCACCGCAGCATGCGCGCATTCCCACGTTGGAGCCGAACGAAAAGCCCGCGAAAAGGGTGGGCAGACCGAACTCCTGCTGCAGCCATTCGAGTGCGGCGCGAACGTCGTCCTGCTCGCCGTGTCCCTCGTCGTGGGTGCCTTCGCTCAGGCCGGTGCCGCGGAAGTTGAAACGCAGGACGGGAAGGCCGAACTCCTGGAACACTTTCATCGTGTTGTAGACGACCTTGTTGTGCATCGTTCCGCCGCCGGCAGGATGTGGGTGGCAAACGAGGGCAGAGTATTTTGCGTCGTCGCGGCCCGCATTGAGCAGGGCTTCGAGGCGGCCAGCCGGGCCGGGAAGGTCGACGGAGTGGATGGAGGTTGAGATCACTTCTTTATCTTAGTTTGACAGTTGCACCTTTCGCTTCGCGAAGGATGGGGCACCCAGGTGAGAATCGCGCGTCAGGTATTCTCTCGACGTGGACATCGATCCGATTCAACTGACGCGGCGGCTGGTGGATATTGAGTCCATCACATACAACGAGGGTGCGGTGGGCCAGTATCTGGCGGATGTACTTGGCTCGTTCAAGTTTCAGGTGGAGAAGATGCCGGTTGAAGCGGGGCGCTTCAATGTTTATGCCTCTTCGTGCGTGACCCCGGACGTTGTGCTTTCCACACATATGGACACGGTGCCGCCGTTTTTTGGGTCGAGCGAAGACGATGAATTTATCCACGGGCGCGGGTCGTGCGACGCGAAGGGAATTATCGCAGCGCAGATTGCTGCAGCATTGCGATTGCGAGACAGTGGCGTGAAGGCGGGACTCCTTTTTCTGGTCGGGGAGGAGCGCGACTCAGCGGGAGCGAAGGTTGCGAACACGCAGCCGCGGGGCAGCCGGTTTCTGATCAACGGCGAGCCGACGGACAACAGGGTGGCGAGTGCGGCGAAGGGTGCCCTGCGCGCGGAGATTCGCGCGAAGGGGCGGATGGCGCACTCGGCGTATCCGGAGCTGGGTGAGAGCGCGATTCATAAGCTGGTCGAGGCCCTGGATCGCGTGCTTGCGCTGGAGCTGCCGGTGGTTGAGGGGGTTGGGCCGGCGACGCTCAACATTGGGACGATTCAAGGCGGGCACGCTCCGAATGTAATTGCGGACGATGCGAGCGCGCTTGTGCTGGTGCGGCTGGTGGGCGATTCCGCTGGCGTGCGTCAACAGATTGTGGATGCCGTGGGAGATTTGGCCAAAGTGACCTTCACGCTGGAGATTCCGTTCATGCGCTTTCGCGCGTTCGACGAGATGCGTGGGATGGAAACGATGGTCGCGGCGTTTACGACGGATATTCCGGCGCTGACGGCGTGGGGTGAGCCGGTGTTGCTGGGGCCGGGGTCGATTCATGTGGCGCATACGGATCGGGAACGGCTGGCGAAGCGGGAGTTGATGGCGGCGGTGGATTTGTATGAGCGGGTTGCTACGGAGTTGGTGAAATGACGAGGTGACTCGCAAAGTCAACCGCAAGGTCCTTCCCCCTCGCAGCGCTCGGCGTCAGGATGACAAGCAGAAGCAAACGCAAGGTCGTTCGGCGCGGTCAGGATGACAAGACGCGAGGACGGGCTTTCCGCGTCTCTGCGCGCGACAAGAAGCACAGGAGCCGGTGTGGTCGCGTAGACTTTCTGTGTGACAGAACAGGAAAAGCTCAACTCTCTCGCGCTCTCTTCGTCTGCTTATTTGCGTTCAGCGATGCACCAGCCGGTGCGGTGGCATGGGTGGGGGGAGGAGGCGTTTGCCATTGCCGAGCGCGAAGACAAGCCAATCCTGCTCGATATCGGCGCGGTGTGGTGCCACTGGTGCCACGTGATGGATCGCGAGAGTTATGAGGATGCTGGCACTGCGGCGTTGATCAATAAGAACTTCGTTGCGGTGAAGGTGGACCGCGATGAGCGGCCGGATGTGGATGCGCGGTACCAGGCGGCGGTGAGTGCGATTGCCGGGCAGGGTGGGTGGCCGCTAACGGCGATCCTGACACCGGCGGGGAAGCCGTTTTTTGGCGGGACGTACTTTCCGCCCGAAGACCGTTATGGACGGCCGGGATTCAAGACAGTACTGGAGCGCATTGCGGAGGCGTACCGCGAGCGGCGCGATGAGGTGCTGGAGTCTGCTTCGAGCGTGATTGAGGCGATCGAGTTCAACGAGTCGTTTGCGGGACGGTCGGGCGATCTGCGGCCGGCGCTGCTGGAAAAGATTGTGCAGTCTGCGGTGAAGCAGTTCGATCCGCGCAACGGGGGATTCGGCTCGCAGCCGAAATTTCCGCATCCTGCGGCGCTGGATTTATTGCTTGATGCGGCCGCGCGCACGGGGGACGAAAAAGTGCGCGAAGCGGCGGTAATAACGCTTGGAAAGATGGCCAATGGAGGCATTTTTGACCATTTAGCTGGTGGATTCCATCGTTATTCGGTTGACGAGCGGTGGGTGGTGCCGCACTTCGAAAAAATGTCGTATGACAATGCCGGATTGCTGGCGAATTATGTTCACGCGTTCCAGACCTTTGTCGAGCCTAAGTTTGCCGACGCCGCGAAAGAAATCATCCGGTGGATGGACGAAGTGCTGACTGATCGCGAGCGCGGCGGTTTCTACGCATCGCAGGATGCGGACATCAATCTGGATGACGACGGGGATTATTTCACCTGGACGCGTGAGGAAGCCGCGGCAGTGCTGACCAAGGAAGAGCTGGGCATTGCGGGGCCGTTCTACGACATCGGCGATGTTGGCGACATGCACCACAATCCGTTGAAGAACGTGCTGCATGTGAAGCATACGATCGAGGAAATTGCGAAGCGTGCCGGGCTTTCCGTGGAGCAGGCGACGGACTTACTGCGAAGCGCAAAGAAAAAGTTGCAGGCGGCCAGGTTAACGAGGCCTACACCGTTCGTCGACAAGACGCTGTACACGCACTGGAATGCGATGTGCATTTCGGCGTATCTGGCTGCGGCGCGCGTGCTGGATCTGCGCGACGCGCGCGAGTTCGCGCTGCGTTCGCTGGACCGCGTACTGGATGAAGCGTGGCGCGACAACCAGATGTCACATGTTGTCGCATACGCGGATGGGCCGCCGCGCGCGCGCATCGCCGGAATGCTGGACGACTATGCCCTGCTGGCGCTAGCGTCTCTGGACGCATGGGAAGCGACCGGGGAATTGCGCTACTACCAGACGGCGGCGGCGCTCGCGGATGCCATGGTGGAGCGTTTCTACGACACGACTGCGGGAGGGTTTTTTGACACGGAGATCAGCGACGCGCAGCAGCTTGGTGCGTTGAGCGCGCGCCGGAAGCCGCTGCAAGATTCTCCGACGCCGGCAGGGAACGCGTCGGCAACCAGCGTGTTGTTGCGCGTTGCTGCGCTGTCTGGCCGCGACGACTTGCGCGTGAAGGCAGAAGAGACTCTTGAGGCGTTTGCGGGCGTGGTGGAGCATTTTGGTTTGTATGCAGCGGCTTACGGAATCGCGCTGGAGCAGTGGCTTGCGCCTCCGGTGGAAGTCTGCGTCGTCGGGGAGGGTGAAGGCGCGCGCAAACTGGCGGCGATTGCGACAGCGCGCTATGCGGTGAACAAGACGGTGCTCGTGCTGCGGCGAGACCAGGTAGCCGCCGAAGCGCTTCCTCCGGCGCTCGCGGAGACATTGCCGCATCTGCCCGGTCTGGAGGCGGGAGTGGCTTTTGCGGTGGTGTGCGGAAACGGGCAGTGCTCAGCGCCGACGAACGATCCGGCAGAGTTAATCGAACAGGTCAGCACTGCGCTCGATTCATAAAAGTGGGGCGCTTCGGTCATTTCTGCTGGGTGAGGGTATTTCCTGTGGCGGCGTCGAGTAAGGCGGGATTACCGGCCTGGGGAGCGCCGTCTGGCGGCAAGTTCATGACACGGTAAGGATTGCCCAACAAGATTCCGTTTTCCTGAAAGACTTCTTTCACGCGCTTGCGAAAAGCGCGAGCAATCCCCCATTGCTGCTGCACGCCGGTGACGAACTGGACGGGATAGATGACCTGGGAGCCGTCGAACTGATCGACGCCCTGAACCTCAGGCTTCTCGCGAAGAGCCTTTAAAAATCTGGGATCGGCCGCGATTTCGTCTGCAACCTGCTTCAGGAGTGAAATAACGCGATCGGCATCTTCGCGCACGTCGACCGGAATCTTTACCACGATTTTTCCGAAGTCGCGCGTCAAATTAGCTAAGGTCGTGATCTGGCTGTTGGGAATGCTGTAAAGTGCACCGCTATCGCCATCACGCAGCACAACTCTTCGCAGGGTCATTTGCTCGACAAATCCAGTGTAGCCGCCGGCTTTTACGAGGTCGCCCACCTCAAGCTGGTTTTCCACGAGCATGAGAACTCCGTTAATTACGTCGTGCACGATGGTCTGGGCACCGAAGCCGATGGCAAGCCCGACGACGCCAGCGGATGCGATCAGGGGCGTTACGTTGATGTGGAAGATGGCGAGAATGTGGATAATGCCGATGAAAACGATCAGCGCATATCCACCGGTGTCGATAACGCCGGCGAGCGTTCTGAGCTGCCCGCCACGAAGAATGGTCGAATGAGTCTGGGCGACGCCACGGATTCGATTCGTCAGAAACTTGAGGAGTCTGACGAGTATAAAGATGATGATCCCGATGACGAGCAGGTCTGGAATTTTATCGATGAAATCCAGGGCGTGCTGGATCCAGCGTTCTTTGAGGTCCTGCACCAGTCTTTGGAGATTGGGGTGGACGTGAGGAGGTGCAATCATGAGCATGAGAAATCCAATTATGAAAGGCGGTGGAAACAGCGAAAGCGCTTATTTGATTGACTCTACCGGATGGATGCTCGCGTGGGTCGTGAAGTTGCGCTGGTTGGTGGTGGCGATGGTTTTAATGCTTGTGCCACTGATGATGGCACAAAGCCGGCCTCCAACAGCGGGGCGGAAGGCGCAAGCACAGCCCGCGAACCAACCGGGGATGTTACCACCGGTGGAGCTGGTTCCTTCTGCCAGCCAGGAGCCTGTTGCGTTGCAGCAGACGAGATCTGCGCGCAATGCGATGCGGCAAAGAAAGCTATTCGAGAAAATGCAGCAACTGGAAAGGCTGACCAATGAGTTGAGCGCAGCGGTCGGCGCAGCAGAAGACGGTACGTTGTCGATGGATGTCGTAAAGAAATCAGAACAGATCGAGAAGCTGGCAAAAAGTATCCACTCGCTGTTGGTTACGCCGCTGTGAATTTGGGGGGCGAGATCTTGCGGAGAGTAAGCGCCGCATAAGCATTCGGTATCGTAGGACGGGTTGGGTTAGGGAGACGCAATCATGAGCATGAGAAATCTCGAAGTGGTGAAGAAGGGCGCAGCCAACGAATGCAGTTATTTGATTAACTTTAGCGGTTGGGCCGTGAAGGTGCGCCCGCTGTCGGCGCTGATGCTTTTGATTGCTGCGCCGTTGGCGATGGGACAGCGACCAGCGCCGATCCAGCCTGCTCCGAGGCCCCCCGGGGTGCAGCAGCCGGTGGTCACTTCAGTGGATCCACGCACGGACGAGTCTACTCAGGCCCAGCAGATGAGACAGCAGCGCAATGCGTTGCGCCAGAGACAATTGGTCGAGAAGACGCAGGAACTGCAAAAGCTGACTGATCAGTTAAGGGCCGAGATCGACAAGACGGACAAGGACACGCTGTCGCTGGATGTCGTCAAGAAATCGGAGCAGATTGAAAAGCTAGCGAAGAGCATTCACCAGCTGATGGTTACGCCTATCTAGACGTTGCAAGGCGGAATCCAGTGGTAGGGAATAGCTGCATGAATATTCGACATCAGCGAATGCGAACATGTAGTACCGCCGGACGGGGGCCACGGTGCGCTGTAATGTTGCGCGCGCTGACGTTTATGTTGGTTTGTTTTCTGGACTCGTCTAGTACAGTGGCGCAATTTCAACGGGACCAACGAATTCCTCCGGCCGGTCCTCCCGTCGTGCTGAACCCTCAGGAGGACGATTCGCATATGGCCGTGCAGATGAGGGAGGCACGAAATGCCATGCGGCAGAAGAAGATGGTGTCGCAGATGCATCTTCTGCAGAAATTGACGGAAGAATTGAAGGCCGATGTCGACAAAACTGACTCGGGCGTTCCGCCGGCGGCCGTTGTTCACAAGTCGGAGCAGATCGAGAAGCTGGCTCGAAGCATTCGCGACCTGATGATCGGGCCACTTTGAAGCAGCGCGTAGAAAATGGCCGCCTGCGAAGGCAGCCTTTTTTGTCGCGTATTGAGCTAGACGAAAAGCGGGGCGAGCACGAGGGTGATGGTTGAAAGCAGTTTGATGAGCACGTGCAGCGAGGGGCCTGCGGTGTCTTTGAAGGGATCTCCGACCGTGTCCCCGACAACGGCTGCTTTGTGTGCTTCAGAGCGTTTGCCGCCGTAGGCACCACTCTCGATGAACTTCTTCGCGTTGTCCCACGCACCGCCACCGTTGTTCATGAGCATCGCCAGCAGGATGCCAGAGATGGTGCCGACCATGAGCAAGGCAGCCACTGCCTCCGCGCCGCTGAGATTGACGGGGTGACCATGGATGGTCGGCGTATTGGCGACGATCGATGCCTGGAAGGTCTCGCTGAAGTTGCGGAAAATCAGGCCGACGGCGAGCGGCAGACTGACGACGAGCAGGCCGGGGAGAATCATCTTCTTGAGTGCAGCTCCGGTGACGATGCTTACGCAGCGGCCGTAATCGGGCTTGGAGGTGCCGGCCATGATGCCGGGATTTTCGCGGAACTGGGCGCGGACGTCGTCAATGACGGATTCCGCGGCCGCACCGACGGCCTTAATCGCGAGGGAGGAAAAGAGGTAGGTTAGTGCCGCGCCGAGCAATGCGCCGACGAAGACGGGAACGCTGGCCAGGTTGACGTTGGAGAAGCTCCAGTCTGGTGAGATGATTCCGCCGGCGGCGTGGACTTTATCTACGACGATGGTGCGGATTTCTTCGAGGTATGCGGAGAAAAGAAGGAAAGCAGCGAGCGCTGCCGAACCGATTGCGTAGCCCTTGGTGAGTGCTTTAGTAGTGTTGCCGGCGGCGTCGAGTTTATCGGTGCGTTCGCGGATCTCGTGGGGCTGGTTGGACATTTCAATGATGCCGCCGGCGTTGTCCGTTATTGGGCCGAAGGTGTCCATCGCGAGAATGTAGACGGCGGAGGAGAGCATGCCCATTGTTGCGATGGCCGTGCCGTAGATGCCTTTGGCGTAGTAGGTGACGGTGGTTACATCGGCCAGTCCTTTGACGCCAAAGTAGTAGCTGAGCAGGAGTGCGCCGCTGATGACGACGACGGGCATGGCGGGGGTTTCCATACCGACGGCCAGGCCGATGATGATATTGGTTGCGGGGCCGGTCTTCGATGCGGTTGCGATGGATTGGACTGGGCGGAAGCGGGTTTCTGTGTAGTACTCCGTGATGTAGACGAAGAGGAATGAAGTAATGATGCCAATGACGCCGCAGGCGAAGAGCCACCAGCGGCCGTCGAGCATGAACTTGACTGCGGCAGCAAAGCCGATAAGCGCGAGGACAGTGGTGACGTAGTAGCCGCGGTTGAGGGCGGACATTGGGTTCTCGTCTTCTTTGCACTTCACGAAGAGAGCGCCGATGGTGCTGGCGATGAGGTTGACGGCGTGGACGATGAGGGGGAAAAGAATTCCCTTGATGCCGAAGACCGGGTAGAGCGCGGCACCGAGGATCATAGCGCCAACGTTTTCGGCAGCGGTGGACTCGAAGATGTCGGCTCCGCGGCCGGCACAGTCGCCCACGTTGTCGCCGACGAGATCTGCGATGACGGCTGGATTGCGCGGGTCATCTTCCGGGATACCAGCCTCTACTTTGCCAACGAGATCGGCGCCTACGTCAGCAGCCTTGGTGTAGATGCCGCCGCCGAGCTGGGCGAAAAGCGCGACCAGAGACGCGCCAAAGCCGAATCCGACTAACTTGTAGGGAACGCTGCGAGGATCTGCGAATCCGCCGAAAAAGAGAAAGAGGACGCCGATGCCGATGAGCGAAAGAGCGACAACGACGAGACCGGTTACTGCTCCGCCGTGCAAGGCAGTACGCAAGGCGCGGTTGAGGCTGGTGCGGGCGGCGCTGGCGGTGCGGATGTTCGCGCGAATTGAGACGTACATGCCGGTGAAGCCGGAGAGCGCGGAGCAAAGCGCGCCGATGAGGAAGCTGACGACGATGTACATCGCATATGGCTTGGTACGCGGCGTGAGCTGATATCCGAAGAACAACAGAATTGCGATCACGATGGCGAGCACGCCGATGGCACGATACTGGCGGCTGAGAAACGCTTCTGCACCCTCGCGGATGGCGTTCGAAATGGCCTGCATCTCAGGAGTCCCACTGTCCTGGGAAATGACGGAGCGGGCAAGGGCAAGTGCGACTAGTAAAGCGATCACTCCAACGGCAAGCGCCAGCCAGAGGTAAAACCTGCCATCATTTGAAGCAGCCGCTGGCATTTCTTGCCAGAAGAAAGCTGCCGCGTTCCATGCAAGGTGCATTCTTTCGATCTCCTTAGTAGTTGCAGAGCGTAGCGCAAGTCGCCGAACACAGTTACACCGCCACTCCGATGAGACAAAGCCTGGTGGGAGAAAGACGCGCGGGAAACTGCAGGAGGCAACCGCTGATTAGAGCATGGCGTGAAAATGATGGTCAACGACTCTCTTCTGTCGGAACGTCCTATCATCCCCGGGCGTGCAAAAGCAGCTGAGGTGCCGATACAATCACCGATGGTGCCGCATAAAAGTGGCCGGAGAGCGAGGCCATCACGAATGGCGCGAACAGTGGCAAGCGAACAGACGAGTCAGCAGCGCGGCGATACCGCGACTGCCGCAAAGCAGGAGTCTGCCGGCATCGTAAGCGATGCGCAACTGATCGAAATGTATCGCCTGATGTATCTGTCACGGCGCATTGACGATCGCGAGATCATGCTGAAACGCCAGCAGAAAATTTTCTTTCAGATCTCAGGCGCCGGCCATGAAGCGATGCTGGTTGCGGCGGGCATGGCGATGAAGCCGGGATATGACTGGGCCTTTCCTTACTATCGCGACCGCGCGCTGTGTCTAACGCTGGGCGTGACGCCGGAAGAGATGCTGTTGCAGGCGGTCGGCGCCGCGTCGGATCCGGCCAGTGGCGGCCGGCAGATGCCTTCGCACTGGGGCAGTCAGCGATTGAATATCGTAACGGAAGGATCATCGACGTCGACGCAGTGCCTGCATGCGGTCGGCGCGGCTGAGGCGGGGCGTTATTTCAGTCGGCAT
>DATMOZ010000279.1:0-4541 GCA_035567995.1 Acidobacteriaceae bacterium | reverse complement strand
GATCATATCCGCGCAGGGTGTGCCTCCTTCGCCGGATCGTCCGTGGCATTTTGCGGCTGAACGCAAAATTCAGGAGGAAGCTAAGGCCGTAAACACGTCGCGCCTGACGATCGATGCTACGAAGTCGTATTCGCTTGCTGACCTAGTGGATTTTGCGGAGCGCAACAATCCGGAGACCCGTGTGGCATGGGAAGGCGCTAAGGTCAGGGGCGCCGCGTTGCACATCGCGCAGAGCGAATTGTATCCGACGCTGGCCGCCGTTGCGCTCTCGCAAGTGGACCGGGAGGACGTGCTGTTCGGCAGCGCTTTTGTGCGGCAGACCATTGCGACGTTTGGGCCTGCGTTGCAGTTGGATTACACCATGTTCGACTTTGGAGCGCGCTCGGGCCGCATCGCTGCCGCCCGCGCGGAGCTCTCTGCTGCCAACTTTGTCTTCAACGACACGCACCGAAAGATCATCTTCCAGGTCGCGGACACATACTATCGCCTGCTGAACGCCGTCGGTCAGGTGGATGCAGCCGAAACCAGCTTGCTGAACGCAAAGACCGTCCAGGACGCGGCAGAAAACAGATTGGAACACGGCCTTGCCACTCTTCCCGATGTCCTTGAGGCTCGGAGCGCCACAGCTCAAGCAGAGTACGATCTGCAGTCGGCGCGTGGGGTCGAGGAAATTGCGAGCGGCGACCTGGCGACGGCGCTTGGGGTCTCACCGACCGCGAGCATCCGAGTGCAGCCACTCGACGAACTGCCGGCTCCCGAGATGCACGATGGTTCGGTGGAGCTGTTACTAGCTCGCGCATTGGAACAACGTCCCGACCTGCTGCAGCAGCTGGCAGGCGTCAAGGCCGCGGAAGGGAGAATTCGAGAGGCGCGTGCCGCTTACTATCCTTCCGTGAAATTCGGGGTGACGGTGGCTGGGCAACCTCAATATGGATGGCAGCAACAGCTTCCGGCAACTCAGATGACAGGATTGAACGGCGCGGCAGCAGTACGAATCAATTGGACCATTTTTGACGGAGGAGCTCGAAAGAACAATCTGCTGAGGGCTCAATCAAGTCGAAATGAGGCTGCAGCACAAGTCGAAGCCACCACGAATCAGATTGCAGACGAGGTGTGGCGAAGCTACTCGAATGTCAAGACAGCCTTGCGGCAGCGGCAAGCGGCAACCGCCCTCCTTGAGGCCTCCAGCCAATCCTACGACGCGGCTGTCGAAGCGTATGGTTACGGCGTCCGCAATTTGCTCGATGTTACGGCGGCGCAACGAACGTTGGCGCAGGCTCGATCCGCTGATGTGACGGCACGCACAGCGGTTCTCGACGCGTTAGCCGATCTTGCTTTTCGGACGGGCGATTTGGTGCGCATGGGTGGTTCCAAGGAGCATCCATGAAACACGTGCCAAATCGTAAACTTACGAAAGTGCTGCTCCCGATTGGCGTAATTCCGCTCACGGGTTGTCAGCGAGCTCCATCGATCGACGTGCTGGGATCCTTTTTCCCCGCCTGGCTCCTTTGTTTGATCCTGGGAATCCTGCTGACGGCGGGAACTCGTTTTCTATTGTTGAAGCTGCATCTCGAAGAAGCGCTCTCTCCGCCAATCGTGATGTATGCCTGCCTAACAGCCTTGTTCACATTCGGACTGTGGCTCATTTTTTTCCACTGACGAGGCGCTATGAAACACATACATTGGCAATACTCTCCCCAGAACACCATTCGAATTCTTCGTGTGTCCATCGTATCGGCCGCAGTCGTTCTTGGTCTGGTTGCGCTTTTCGAAATCAATCGGCAGCCACGCACGGACGATGCGGAGGTGATGGCCAATTTCATCGGAATGGCGCCGCAGGTGGAAGGGCCGATTGTTCGCTTGAACGTCCATGACAATCAGTTTGTGAAGCAGGGCGAACTGCTGTTTGAGATTGACGACCGGCCGTATCAGTATGCTCTCGAGAACGCCCTTTCCGAGCAGGCTGCTCTCGAAGGGCAAATCGGAGACGAGGGGCGGAGGATCGCAGCACTGGTAAGTGGCGTTTCCGTTTCACAGGCTAATATCCAGGGCTCGCAAGCTGACGTAGCCCGCTGGGCCGCGGCGGTCGATCAGGCGCGGGCGGACGTGGCGAACTCAGAGCAGGGCGTGAACCGGGCCAAAGCGGAGTGGAGCTATTCGAATAACAACCTGCATCGCATTGAGCCGCTGCTGGCAAAACAGTTCGTAACGGTAGATCAGGTCGACAGAGCAAGGACGTCGGAAATCGCTCAGGCCGAAGCCCTCAAGCAGTCGTCCTCACAACTGCTGCTTTCGCAGGCGGGATTACAGTCGGCCTTGGCGCAATACCAACGCTCCAAGGCTGCTCTGGATCAGAGCAAAGCGCAACACGAACAGTCCGTGCACGCCGTAACTACGCTCGAACCGCTAACTAACCAGCGTGGGGCCAGAGCTGCGGCGGTCCTGACGGCACAATACAACCTTCACAACTGCAAGGTCTATGCACCATTTGATGCGCGGGTAACGAATCTCAATATTTCGGAAGGCGCCTACGCGCATATAGGCCAGCAGGTGTTCACGCTGATTGACGCGCGCACTTGGTGGGCGATTGGTAATTTTCGTGAAGGCAGCCTTCAACACATCGAGCCAGGGATGCGGGCCGATGTTTACGTGCTGTCGAAACCCGAAGTGCGCTTCGCCGGTGTAGTCGATAGTGTCGGATTTGGCGTAACGCCAGATGCAGACGTTTTTGGCACCTTGAGTCCCGGTCTGCCCGACGCGCAAAGAACGCTGAGCTGGGTCCACCTGGCATCGCGATACCCCGTCCGCGTCCGTGTCAAAGATCCATCTCCAGACCTGTTTCGAGTCGGCGAGTCAGCCGTTGTGATCATTCGAGGACGTTGAAGATGGCCACCCTTGCGCAGAGCGTCCGTGAGTCGCCTCCGGTGTTGCCCGGGTTCTGGGAGTTTCTAAAAGGGGAACTCGCTCCTTACCAGGGCCGCGCCGGAACAGTCGCGCGAATGGTCATTGCAGCGACTCTCGTCATGATCATCTGCATGACCTTTCGTATTCCCCGTGCGTTCCAAGGCGCGGTTTATGCGCTTCTCATTTCTCGCGAAAATCTTCGAGCCACTCTGCAATCAGGCGGAACAATGCTCTTCGTCACTGGCGTCGCCGCGGCTTACATTTTGATCTCAGTGTGGTTTGTGATCAGTGTTCCCATGCTGCATTTTCTCTGGATCATCGTTTCGTTCTTCGCCGCCTTCTATGCGTTTAGCACGCTGACCAACTACAGTGCGGCTGCTATTTTCGCCTTCATGACCGCCCTCGGAGTCCCCTTGTGGGATCGCCATGTATCAGCCGAAACCAATGTTGAAGATACGCTTTGGGTTGTGTTGGCGGCCTCGGTCGGAGTCGTAGTCACTGCCGTGGTAGAACTGGCGCTTGCGCGCATGAAGCCTGGAGACAATGTCGTTCTGCCCATTGCGGAACGTCTAGCCGCGGTCGAGAGTTTGCTGGCTTGCTACATCGAGGACCGCCCCGTAGATCATACGACCGAAAAGAAAATCACCAGGCTGGGCATGCTCGGAACATCAACGTTGCGGCGCGTCCTGCGCCACTCTGACTACTCGCCGCATTACCGCGCACAGATGAGTGGTGTTGTAGCGCTTGTCGGTGGGCTGGTGGACGTTGCTGCAACCCTGACGCAGTTGCGCTTCGAGCCGCCTAGCACTGATCGGAAGCAATTGCGGAATCTGACAGCTGCCATCGCGAGCATTCGCACCGATCTAATGAATCGGAGAATTCCAGTCTCGATTCAGTTCAATCCCAATGACCAACCCTCGCGCGGTATTCCATTGCTGCTCGAGATGGAGAAAATCGTTACGCTCATTTCTCAGGTAGTTATGGGTTCTAAATCAATGGATGAGTACCAGCTGCCTTCAGACGACACTCCGCGATCGAAGCTTGTCGTCCCGGACGCGCTCACTAACCCTGAGCACCTTAAATTCGCGCTGAAAGGCTGCCTTGCGGCGAGCCTCTGTTACATCATCTACAATGGCATCGCCTGGCCGGGGATCAGCACGGCGGTCACTACGTGCCTGCTGACAGGGCTTTCCACGATCGGCGCATCTCGACAGAAAGGGATCCTGCGTATCGCGGGCGCCGTGATGGGTGGCTTTCTTATCGGGATGGGCTCGCAGATCTTTATTCTGCCGTACCTCGATTCGATTGCTGGATTCACCATTCTTTTTATAATCGTCACGGTTTTCTCTTCCTGGTTCATGACGTCCAGCCCTCGGTTGTCCTACTTCGGATTGCAGGCTGCGCTGGCTTTCTACCTCATCAACCTGCAGGAGTTCGCGGCACAGACATCGCTCTCCATTGCAAGGGACCGCGTCGTCGGCATCTTGCTGGGGCTTTTCATGATGTGGCTCATCTTTGATCACCTATGGGGGTCTCGTGCCGCGGTGGAGATGAAGAAGACATTCGTTTCCAGTCTGCGATCGCTAGCTGAACTTGAAAGGGAACCGCTTCCAGCAGAGAAAAGGGTTGCAATCCAG
>DATMOZ010000278.1:0-5412 GCA_035567995.1 Acidobacteriaceae bacterium | reverse complement strand
TGGGGCAGGACTGGGAGACATTGTTTTACGGGGCAAAGGGGTGGTTTACAAGGCCGAAAAGACTTCAGTCGCGGTAGGGTTGGACTTGCGAGTGCCGACCGGTGATGCAGAGAATTTTCTAGGTGCCGGCGCAGTCGGAGTAACGCCATTCGTGGCGGCTTCGTATCGCACCTCTGTGATTTCGCCACATGTGTGGCTCGGTTATCAATGGAATGGTAGTTCGGTTCTCGCCGGAAACCCTTCCACTGCGACTGGCGGGACCGGCGATTTGCCGCATGCGTTCATCTACCAGGGCGGAGCGGATATAAGAGCGTCGTCGCGAGTCACCGTCGTTGCGGACCTGTTGGGAGAACGGGTGTTCGATGCTAATCGGCTGAAGAGAGCAACCTTCACTGACGTTCATGGTGCGGTGAGTCCAAACCTCGTACCGTTCAAAGCGTCGTATAGTGCCAATGCAATCGCAACCGGGATAAAGGTGCGGACGGTGGGCTACCTCGTCCTTACGGGAAACCTGACGACGAGACTCGACTCCGGAGGTCTGCGCGCGGACGTCGTACCCCTCTTTGGTCTTTCTTATGTGTTTTAGGGATATTTAGCGACATGCTAGGCGTCAGCAATGTGAACCTGCCATGCAAAAGATGGCGGCCACTCCAAAGTACACAACGATGACCATAATTACGGCATAACTGGCGAGCGCGCTTTTACGACTTACTTACAACTTTCGTTCACACGTCGCTATACAGCAGGCGCTCCGCGAGATGCTCTAAAGTTCGGAGCCGCGCTCACTGCAGTGTCACGTCGCCGCTGGCGAGCCAACATCGCATCAATAGCAAATCGACCCGGACCAAAGACAAGTACAAGCACACTTGCAAACAGAAATGTATACGGATCGGCACTGTAGAACTTGCCAGGGTCAGAGAATACAAAATGCAAGGCCTGACGATCCGCCGCGAGGTAAGCCACAAACATATTGCCGGCGAGCAGAAGGCCGGTAAAACGCGAAGCCAAACCGAGGATCAATAACAAGCCACCGAAGAATTCGAGACCCGCGATGAAATGCGCGGTCAGCCCCGGAGCGGGAATGCCGAGGCTCGCGAAGAATTGCTCCACCCGCGGCAAGCTGTGAAGTTTGCCCCATCCCGTCTGTGCAAATTGCCAGCCCCAGTACAGACGCACTAGCAGAAGGAGCGGTGATTGCAGATGATTCGCTGCTTGTGTGAGGACGCTGTGCGTTGCGAGCACACGGCCGCCGAGACTATTTTGCGACATTGAATGTTTCCTCCTAGTGTTCGATATTCTTGTGGGCGGCCGGTTGGCAGAACCAACCAAGCTCCGCAGTGGTGGCGAACCACTCACGAACACTTTTCCCGCGATCCACATCCGCCATTACCGAATCCCGAAATGCCTCCTCCAGCGCAACGCCAAGGGATGCACCGCGCGCAAGCGCCTCAAGAAGCAAAAATGCCTCTGGTTCAAGATGCTTGTAATACACAGAAAAATCGAAGCGATGGACTGCGAGATAGACCTTCCGAGGCTGCAAACCCGCCATCTTCTTCGTCGTGCGCGGTCGCTTCCGCTTCGTAATGGCGTTGCTCGCGACGCTCGAGTTAGCCTGAGCGCGATGAACCGCGATGACGAAATCATCTACCGGATACTGCAACTCAAGAAGGCGAATGTGCGGCTGCAGAGCAAGCTGCGATTCTGCACTCAACACAGATAGATCGCTTAGCGTCAGCGCAGGCTCCTGCCTGCTATCGAAGGCTTCGATATAGGCCCACTCCAGTCGCACAACATCGAGTGCCAGTGCGGGGTTAGGTCCCGCCCAGCTTGGATTCGCACGCAGCCACTGTTCAAAAAGCGATCCCAGATCCCGCAGCGTGTACGACGAGGAGGGGTTCGCCGTTAGATACGCAATGCTCAGCGCTTCAAATCTTTCTTCACCGACAATTGATGCCAGCCCCGGAAAGTCTTCTCTCAGTGCCGACATCGCGCGGAACCAGTACTGCTGGTTGTAGATTTCCAGACGCTCGAACGAAGTGGCACGCGCACTCGGTTTGATAAAACTCTCCGCTTCGATTGACATGAAACAACCGTCTTCTGTCTCTTCCTGCATCTCGTAGCCCGTGGTCAGGGGGCGCGTTACCGCAGCTGCCATCTTGCGCTGCAACTCGAGTAGAGTCATCGCGGTTGCTCCGCGACTTGGCCAGGGGTCTCCTGCGACAGCCAAAGGTTCTCTGCCGCGGCTTTCTGATCCAGAAATCGATTCGCCTTCAACGCTTCCGCATGCACTTCAGCAAACGACGGAATCTTGTCGTCCCATTCCAGCAAAGTGGCCGTTGGGCCGCACCGTTGGATTGCGCGTGCGTAAAGCTGCCACACAGGATCAATCACCGCGTGATCGTGTGTATCCAGAATGTATTTCTCATACCGTGAGTGGCCCGCGATGTGGATCTGTGCGACCCGCTCAGCGGGAACACTGTTGAGATACTCGAACGGATCGAAATCATGATTTTGCGACGAGACATATATGTTGTTTACGTCGAGCAGAATGCCGCAATCTGCCGCTTCGACAACCTCGTTCAGAAACTCCCACTCCGTCATTTGGGAGTCGTGAAACTCGGCGTAGCTACTGACGTTCTCAACCACGACAGGAAGTTCGATGAAATCCTGCGCATGACGAATATTTTCGGCCGTGATGCGCGCCGCCTCAAACGTGTACGGCATCGGCAGTAGATCGTGGGAATAGGTGCCATCGACGCTGCCCCAGCAAAGATGGTCTGAGAGCCACGGGGTGTTGGTGCGTCTCGCCAGCGTTTTGACCCGCTTGAGATGCTCACGGTTCAAACCCTGCGACGACCCAAGGTACATTGAAACGCCGTGCTGAACCACCTTGTAGCGATCGAGAATCTGATCCAGCACCTGCATAGGGCGTCCGCCGTCGACGATGTAGTTTTCAGAAATGATCTCGAACCAGTCGACCGTCGGCTTCTCGGAAAAGATGTGCTGATAGTGCGGGATGCGAAGACCAATTCCCACGCCATAGTCGGTAAATCCGTTGAAGCGATTCGCAGGCATCTCAACTTCCAGTCGCAAATTCGGTTAAGTAAGAGACATCAATTGAAGTGAGCGAGCCAGCAGCGCCGGCCCGCCCAACAAGCTGAGCGATTAGGCGAACGTTGGATTTGGCGGCTTGGAACCGTCCGTAGCGCAACCGCCTTTGCCTTTGCAGGAGTTCTCGCCCTTGCATCCCTTGTCGCTCGATTTGCAACCCCCCTGCCCCTTGCAATCGTTCTTTCCTTTGCAGGAGTGCTTTCCTTTGTCAGAGTCGGTCGACTGCGCAAGCAAGCGCACGCCCGCCTTCTGGCTTCCGCTGGCATTTACTTTCCCGCTTTGCGCCGGCGAAACCTGCGCCTGTAGTCGAGCCGCTGTTCCACCGAGCAGTCCGGAGACGGCCGCCGTCAAAACGAGCGATTTCATGGTGTTGTTCATGGTTGATCCTCTTCTGGGTAAGATTGACTACGACCATGTGATCGATCGCGTGTTCTTCGGTTACAGAGAATCGCTTTTCTTGTTCTGAAAGCTTGTTCACATCGTCTAAGGAATCACTGTGGCGTCATGTGAAATACCGGAGACACCTGTTGTCTGACGCTCGACCAAAAATCGAACCACAGCCCACTGTCGTCCAGCCGAGCAGCTCGTCCATTTACGCAATCAGTTGGGCCAGTCTGGCGTTCGCAGCTTTACAAAGCGTCTGCGTCGCCCTCATCGCCTTGAGCGGCGTTCGATTTGCTATCGGCTTGGGTTCGTTGGTTCTTGCCGTAACCGGTTGGCTTCGTCAATTTCACGCCGACAAGATTCGCATCCCGATGATGCTTTTCGCGCTGTTTGGTGCATGCCTTAATTTATTTGTGTTGTGGCACGCGCGGCGCCTAAGGGAGCGGCCGTCTGCTCAGTGGCGCAGACAGCCGATGTCACCCCGCAAGAAACGTGGCGAGCGCATTCAGGTCGCGCTCGCAGTTCTAACTCTCGTGCTGCTGGTTGTAGAGGAATCCATCCACATAAAGCTTCACGGCTTGTGATGATTGCGCACTACTTGCGGCGACTTATTTCCCCATCATCCTGCAACTCACTACTAAGCCGGGCGTGCAGCCTCTCACTGAACCCCACAGGCAGCGTGAACGTCCGAGCGTCCGCCGTTAAGTAGAGTATGTTTCGAGTCGAATCAAGAATCGCTGAGCATATCTCACAGTTTTCCAGGTGCCGCTCGATCTGCGCACGCAGTTCCGCATCAACCGAATTGTCAATGTAGTCGGAGATGTACATCCATACGTGTTTGCACTTCAACTTCATGGATGCCTCCTGGACAGCCAGCTTCGCCGCGGCGCCGGCTGTGGCGCAAACCCCTTCAGCACAGGGGCAAGACGCTTTTGCAATAACATACGCGCTCTATGCAACCGCGTCTTAACCACTTGGATGCTGACGTTAAGCAACACCGCCGTCTCCTCGGTCTGCAGCTCGTCGAGATCGCGCAGCGTCAACACTTCTCTATAGAGGAAAGGCAATTCCGCTACGGCGGCCTTAATTTTATCGGCTAGCTCTTTGCTTTCGAGTGCCTCGCTCGGAATCGGATGCCAATCCATCAGTGCAGCCGGCGTAAAATCACCACCGTACATCTCCAGCTCTGCATCAAGCGACTCAACGTTTTCCCGTTTTATGCGCCTCAATCTTCCGCGTGCTTCGTTGAGTGCGATCGCCGTCAGCCACGTGCTGAATCTGGACTCCGCTCTGAATGCTGCAAGGTTGCGATACGCTTTGATCACCGCATCTTGAACGGTATCTTCAGCATCCGCCTCATTTTTCAACATTGCGGAGACTGTCAGATACACCATTCGCTCATAGGGACGAATCAGCTCATGGAAGAGTTCTCTTTCGCCAGCGAGGATTCTGGCGATCATTTCGGCTTCATTCGCTCTTGGCATTTTCAACAGGCTCGTCTCTACGACTCCTCTTCTATCTGCAAATCGATCAATTCTTTCCCGGACATGCCAGGCTTCAGTCATATGATTGCGTTTGGCATCTGCAGGTTACAACCTGTCCTGTCGTGTTCGGCCAGACTGCTCATGCGAGGCCCCCGGCTTGTTGTTCAAAGCCTGTCATGCTGAATTAACTGCGTCTGGATCGCCGAGATCCGAGCCTCGGCTTCAAGCAGGGCATCGGTGCTGGTATGCACAGAGTGAGAGCCTAAAATGAGGTCGTAATCATGCGGCACAGCCGAGCCCAGGACGAACTCTGCATCGGATTGGGCTTCGAATTCGATCGCGGCGCTCGACGGCGTGAACGCCACTAGTTCGCCCTGCCGCAGTTCGTCCGGGACCAGAACGGAACCCATCCCCACGGCGGTCCAAAGGACCG
>DATMOZ010000277.1:0-4011 GCA_035567995.1 Acidobacteriaceae bacterium | reverse complement strand
CGTGACCGCAACGCGGAATGAGCTGGAAGCGCGGCTGCTGGCAGCGGTGTCAGCAGCAGAGAGCCGGACAGGTCGAGTCAGCGCCGCAGATCGCGCGGCACATCTGGCGCTGCTAAAGCGCTGGTACTACCGCCCGGCGGCGCGCCGGATAGGCGAGATTTTCTTCTGCAACGAAGATGGTTCCTGGCCGGTGCAGCGCGTGCTGCGCGGGGTATCGCGCGTTTTTGTTACCGACAGAGACCTGGTTCCGGCCACGGCGAGCGTCTGGCACCCAATGCCGCAGCGGCATTGATACACTGGAGGCGAGTGAATTTGCCCTTCAAGGTCGAACTGGCCCCCTCCATTCTCGCTGCGGATTTTGCGCGGTTAGGTGAGGAAGTGGCTGCGGCAGAACGCGGCGGCGGTACGGTCATCCACTGCGACATCATGGATGGCCACTTCGTGCCGAACCTCTCGCTGGGACCGCCTGTGGTTGCCTCTCTGAGGAAGGTGACGAAGCTGCCGCTCGATTGCCACATGATGGTCGAGAACCCGGATGAATTCATTCCATCACTTGCCAGCGCTGGCGCGAACTGGATCAGCGTGCATTATGAAGCGTGCGTGCACCTGCATCGCTCACTGACTCATATCCTCGACCATGGTATGCAGCCAGGAGTAGTGATCAATCCAGCGACGCGCGTCGAAGTGCTCGAGGAGATTCTGCCGATGGTGCACCACGTCCTGATCATGAGCGTGAATCCGGGATTCGGCGGACAGCACTTCATTCCTTTTGTATTGGATAAGATTAGAAAACTGCGCGAGTTGCGCGAAATGCACGGGCTTGGATTTCGCATTGAAGTGGACGGCGGCGTTGCTCACGATACGGTTGCGCAGGTGGTCGAATCGGGGGCCGATCTTCTGGTCGCCGGCACGTCCGTTTTTAGCAAAGGGAAAGCCGAAGAAAACGCGCGCAGCCTGTTGCACGCGGCGCGCATGGCAGCCGGCGAAGTCAGCTTCGCCTGAGTAAGTTTTCGATTGAGCAAGAGATTCGCGGAACGCACAAGGCCGCAGCAAGAGAACACTTGTGCAGAGGTTGGGGTGTAATGAGACATTCACTTTCCATGATTGCTTTCCGCGCGCTGAGCGTGGGTGTGGCCGCAGCCGTACTGGTTTCGCCGGCAACGGCCGAGAGCAAGAAAAAGCAACAGAAGGCGCAGAAGGCCGCAGCGAAGGCGCAGACGCCGACGCAAAGCAATCCGCTGGCCGGGGTCGATTCAAAGCAGCCGGACAAACAGCTGTTTGACAAAGCACTGCTTGCGCTAAAGAAGGGCCGCTACGATGTCGCGCGCCTTGAGCTGCAGGCGTTGCTGAACACATATCCCGACTCTGAATACCAGATGCGCGCCAAGCTCGCGATCGGCGACAGCTGGTACAAGGAAGGCGGCACCGCCGCGCTGACGCAG
This sequence comes from Acidobacteriaceae bacterium, assembly GCA_035567995.1. GTDB lineage: Bacteria > Acidobacteriota > Terriglobia > Terriglobales > Acidobacteriaceae > JBBPYY01. Next base: position 2,569 of record DATMOZ010000277.1, on the reverse strand, counting down.
GCCGAGGCTGAGTACAAGGACTTCATCACCTTCTTCCCCAACCAGCCGGAAGCGGCAGAAGCGCAGATGAAAGTCGCGAACATCTACTACATGCAGATGGAAAAGCCAGACCGCGATTACACCAAGACTGCGCACGCGGAAGAGGAATACCGCAACATGATTCTGCAGTTCCCTGATTCGCCGCTCGTGCCGGAAGCGAAGCAGAAGTGCCGCGAAGTGCAGGAAGTACTGGCGCAGCGCCAGTATGAAATCGCAAGCTTTTACCTGGGCCGCGAGAACTGGCCGGCGTCGATCGCTCGCTTCCAGACCGTTGCCGACACCTACCCCCTGTTCAGCCACAGCGACGAAACGCTGATCGGTCTTGGTGACGCATATATGGGCGAGGCCAAAGCGATCAAGACAGCCCACCTGCCCGCGGCGGCCAAGGAGCAGTTGATCACGACGTATGAGAATTCTGCTGCGGACGCATACTCCAAAGCCGTCATGCGCTATCCGCTCGCGCCGCATGCGGACGATGCAAAAGACCGGCTGATCGCGATGAACCGCCCCGTGCCTGAGCCGACGAAGGAGGCCCTCGCACAGAACGAGGCGGAGGAGCAGAGCCACGCCACGGTCAAGCTACGTGACCGTGCCATGCTGCTGGTTTCGCATCGCCCCTCAACCGTTAGTGCGGTTCGCGTGGGCGAGCCGACGATGACTGACGTAAAGCCAACCACGGCAGCAATGATCAACAAGAACAACGTCGCGACTTACAACTCCGTAATGCACATCGGTGACGCGACGCCCGCGGATGGAAACGGCGCAACAACCGGCGAGCCCGCTGCTCCGCGCAGCGACACTCCTGCAGCCGCTGTGACGTCAAAGCCCGCACTCGAAGACGTTCCATCGAGTGATGTCGGCGCGACGATCATCTCCACGGGCGGCGGGAACGCATCGGGAGATGCGAGTGGCACGCCGGCAGCTGCGGCAGCTGCAGGAGGGCTTGCGCCGGTAGGTCCGGCAAACGCCGCTCCGTTGCCGGCAATCGAAAAGCCCGCGAACGCGCCGGACCAGGTCAACGACGTCAAAGGCCAGCAGCAGCCTGCTGTTGCTCAGACGTTGCCGGCCAACGGAAAGAAGCCCAACCCGAAGTTTGATGCGAATGATGATTCGTCAAGCAAGCACAAGAAGAAAAAGGGCCTGAAGAAGCTGAATCCGTTCTAGTCCCAGCGCTGTTCTGAATCGCAAAGTACGCGATGCGCCGCAGATGTTTTCTGCGGCACTTCGCGTACTTTGCGGTTTTTAGTTTCGCGCTGCTGTGGTGAGCAGCTTTAGGGGGAAAGCCCCGTGGTATCGTGAAAACACGCTCTGCTGCTGCTTAGAACGCCTGCCTGAGCCTACTAGACATGCCCAGAGAACTCCCCAAAGCATACGACCCGACGCGCATAGAAGACGACTGGGCAGAGTACTGGCTGCGCGAGAAACTGTTCGACACGCATAGCGCCAGCGACGAAGCACAGCGCGGCGCGTTCACCATGTTGCTGCCGCCGCCCAACGTCACGGGCCGCCTGCACATGGGTCACATGCTCAACCAGACTGAGATGGACATTCTCACGCGCTGGCATCGCATGAGCGGCCAACTCGCTTTATGGGTTCCCGGCACCGACCACGCGGGAATCGCCACGCAGATGATGGTCGAGCGCCAGCTTGTGAGCGAAGGCACATCGCGGCAGGAACTGGGCCGCGAGAAATTTATCGAGCGCGTGTGGGAGTGGAAGCAGCAATACGGCGACGCAATCCTGAACCAGATGAAACGCCTCGGCGTGAGCGTCGACTGGTCACGTGAATACTTCACGATGGATGAAGGCCTGTCGTGCGCAGTGCGCGAAGCCTTCGTGCGCCTGCATGAACAGGGCTTGATCTATCGCGGTGCATACATCGTCAATTGGTGCCCGCGGTGCCAGACCGCAATCTCTGATCTCGAAGTGGTACATGAAGAGCACGCCGGCAAGCTGTTTGAAATTCGCTATCCCGTCGTGGGCGCCGAAGGTGAGTTTGTCACCATCGCGACCACGCGGCCGGAGACGATGCTGGGCGACGTCGCTGTCGCGGTAAATCCAAACGACCTGCGCTACAAATCGCTGCACGGCAAGCGCCTGCGGCTGCCGCTCGTCGGACGCGAAATTCCGATTGTGCTCGATGACTATGCGAATCCCGAATTCGGTACGGGCGCAGTAAAGGTCACGCCCGCGCACGACCCGAACGATTTTGCCATAGGCCAGCGCCACAATCTGCCGCAGATTTCGGTAATGGACGACACTGCGCGCATTACCGGCACCGGAACGGAGTACGACGGCCTCGACCGCTACGAAGCACGCACAAAGATTCTCAGTGCGCTCGAAGCGCAGGGGCTGTTGGTCGCGGTCAAAGATCACTCGTACGCCGTAGGGCTGTGCGATCGCTGCAAGACAATCGTCGAGCCCCGACTCTCGCTGCAATGGTTCGTAAAGATTGCTCCGCTCGCAGAGAAGGCGATCGCAGCCGTGGAAGAAGGCCACATCCGCTTCTCGCCGCCGCAATACGCGAAGAC
>DATMOZ010000276.1:0-3892 GCA_035567995.1 Acidobacteriaceae bacterium | reverse complement strand
TTCTGTGGATGTGCGGAACCGTTGGTTATGGCGGCATCGCGCGGCGCCGCGTTCAGAATAGCCAGTGCGCTGCGCGTGATGAGATCGCGATCGGCATGGCGTCAGGTTGGTACCCGCATAGCGCGATTACTTCGGAAAACGAGGCGGAGGCAAACTGGCGCGAGCTCTGCGATTGCGACGCTTTCTGGTAGACCTTTTCAAAACTTCATCTGCGCTAGAAGCAACCACTTTTAGTACGTGCAATAGTTCTTCCCATTGAGTCGATGAACGTATGCGCCCGTCTTTGCTCCCTTGCTGGTGCAGGGTCTTGGTGGATTCCGCGGCGGATCGCAGTCACTGCAAAATCCGGTCTGGCCGTCGGCAGTGAAGGTTGCTGCGAGATCCGCATAAGGAGTCGCCGCATATTTGGTGCGCGATATTCCGGCTACGTCGCCCTCAGCGCGCGCGACCGGCGCTTGAAGGGTTTTGAATGCGGCAATGAATTCAACCCAATTGGCGCTCGTACTGAGCGTCGCGGGTTCGGTTCCGGTTGAGCCGGGCTGTTTCATCCGCCGCTCCGCGATATAGCACGGTAGCGCAACCGGCTGGCCGTCCCACAGCCGGTTGGCACTGAATACCGAGTCCGAGTCATCCGGTCCGACCCACGTCTGCACCTGCTTGCCGCTGAAGTCGTCGCAAACAATCGAGTAGATGTGATCCAGATAGGACCTCGTCGTGAGGCCGACGCCTCTAGTAGCTTGCCCTTTGCCAGTGTACGCGGTCGGTTCCGTGTCGGTCGGCGGAATCGTCGAGAGCGTGTCGGCCGTGCACATGAGGGCGTGTGCGTCCGCCGGCCTGAGCCAATAGAACCATGGATCGCGTAAATGCGGCCGCCATACCATGTAGTAAAGGGCTGCGCATCCCGATCCGTACGCTTGAGCCGCGATTTGGACTGCTCCCGGCGGCGTGTTCAACGATACGCACTCGTTCCTCGATAGGTTGAGGGCAATGATCGCAACGCCGTTATTCCCCGCCGAGCCATAATTCGAAACCCGTATCGAAGTCCCGCCGGCCACTAAATCGCTCCCAACGCAGCGCCCGGAAACCGCGGCGTTCCGATAACCGATATCATCGCCTGCCGGAATCTGGGCCAGCGAGACATTCGGGCTGCAAAGCAGCAATGCAATCGCAGCAGCAAACCCGGCAAGCAGCCTAATCAAGAGGAAGCTCCATGCTGTGATTCTTGGTGTACCAAACCAGAAGCGGATCGGTTGGGTTGATAAAGCAGTGGAACGACAGGAAGTTATGCGCATCCTCTGCTTGGGCTGCCTCGTACGGAATATGAACGCATTGATTGCCATCGATCTCGTGATCGCCGTCCACCCGGCCCATGGAGTCGCCTACCCTGCACACGATCGAATAGAAGGCCGTCTCGCCGTTGGGATTACAGATCGTGGTCTCGCCGGCGACGTTGTATAGATAGTCGCGCGCCCCCCACTGGAGAAATCCGCCATTGTCGCTCATATATTGGGTCCAGTGATTTGCCGGACATAGCGCCGGCTTGTCGGTCACATTCACGTTGCCGTTGCCGAAGCCAAGCTGTTCATTGTTGCCCTGAGTGGTGGCTCCACTCTCAGCGCGATTCCGCGATCTGGCGATGATTTTCCAGACGGACGCCCGCGCTTGCTGCCACACCAGAAAGTAGGTCTCTTGGGACTTGGGATAGGTTGGCGGCCGCGGCGGAGCGATGCTGTCGCTTGTGGTGGGATCAACCGCCACATGCGGGCCCCATACGACGGGGTGGCCCCCCTTGCGATCCTGCACAACCGTCAGCGCCAAAAAGGCGCCAGCCTTCGCGTTCGCAGGAGGCGCCGCGTCAACGATAGCGTTGTCTTGCGTGATCGTGACCCTGGCGACCACGCATCCGGCCGGCACCGACCATCGCTTTTCATCTACACCCGTGCACGCAGCGCGCGACGCCGCGATCGCCGTGGTCGCGTGCGACGCATCAGCCAGGATGCAGATGGCCAAAGCTGCGATTATTTTCGCGATCGAAGAACTTGTTGACGCGCTACACATGGGCCTTGGGGTTGCGCGAGCGGATTATAGTCAACGAACTTTTCGGGAACTACCATCGTCCCGAAGGGTCTCAAATTGTCGCAACATCGGCGCTCAAATCGGTCGATCATCCGCATTCTTCGTTCCGGTCGAACTGGAATCGATCGGGCCAGCACCTGATCTACTCGCAGTTCGACGTTTGGCGTAGACTTCCACCGCAGAGAGGACGACCAAATGGCCAGGTTTTTCGCCGCGCACGAAGCAGATCCCGCAGTCCTCAGCGGCAGGACAATCGCGATAATCGGCTACGGCAATCAGGGACGATCGCAGGCTATCAATCTGCGCCGAGCAGGTCATCAGGTAGTCGTCGGCAACCAGGAAGACGACAGTTGGCGTCAAGCGAAGGCCGACGGTTTCGAGACCCTCGCGATGGACGCGGCCGCCGCTCGCGCGAACGTCATCCTGCTGCTGCTGCCCGACGAGATCGCGCCCGACATCTACCGCCGCATGATCGAACCGAATCTGAGCCGCGGCAAAACGCTGGTCTTCGCCAGCGGTTACAACATCACTTACAAATTCATTGTACCGCCCGCAGAGATCGACGTCGCGCTCGTCGCGCCGCGGATGATTGGCCAGGGCGTGCTCGAGCTGCCCGCGCGCGGCGAGGGATTTCCTGTCCTGGTCGGCGTCAAGCAGGACGCCTCGGGTGGCGCCCTCGCAACGACGTTGGCGATCGCGCACGGAATCGGCGCCTTTCTGCCACATGGCGCAGTGGTGGAGTCGAGCTTCGAGGAGGAGACGCTGGTCGATCTGTTCTCCGAGCATACGTGGGCCGGCGCGATGCTCTTCCTGCTTGAACGTGCTTACAAACTTCTGACAGAGGCCGGAGTGAGTTCCGAGGTCGCGCTATTGGAACTGTACGCATCGGGCGAGTTGGGCGAGATCGGCCGTGCGATGGCGTCGATGGGGATTTGGAACCAGCTCAAGTTGCATTCGCATACCAGCCAGTTCGGACAACTCACACACGGCGCACAGTTCATCGGCGACGATGCGGAAGCGTTGATGCGTAAGGCGATAGCCGAGATCCGCAACGGTGCATTCGCGAAGCGGTGGGCGGCGGAGCAAGCAGCCGGGTCGCCGAAGTTTCATCAATTGCTGAGCGAGGTGCACGAATCGCCGGTTGCGAAGGCCGAGGCCGATCTGTTTGCGAAGCTGCGGCGCTAGGAAGCCCGTCGTATTTTCTAGCGCGCCAGATATCCGCCATCGACGATCAGCGGGGCACCGGTAACGAACGAGGACTCGTCCGACGCAAGGAACAGAATTGCGTTGGCGATCTCCTCGGGCTGCGCGTTCCGTCCGACCGGCTCCGCGCGAGATGCGTCGCGCCAGAACTCCGCAACTTCAGCCTGCGTGGGCCGCTTGAGGATGTTTGTCTCGACGTTGCCGGGACATACACAGTTGACGCGAATGCCGTCGGACGCGTAGCGCGTCGCGAGTGACTTCGTGAGCTGCAGCGCGCCCGCCTTCGTGATGTTGTAGGCGAAAGTGCTCGCGCCGTTCATCTCCTGTCCGATGAACGATGAGATCGACGCCAGATTGACGATCGATCCTTTCCGGCGCTTGAGCATGAGCGGAATGACATGCTTGCAGCACAGGAACATGCTTTTCAGATTGACGTCCATCAGCCGGTCCCACTCCTCCACGGTCATATCTGTGATGTCCCTGACGAAGTGAACGCCGGCGTTGTTTACCAAAACATCGACAGAGCCAAATGCCGTGATTGCCTCATGCGCCAGTCTTCGCGCAACGTCCTCGTCCGCCACGCTGCCGATGGCGCAGCGCACATTATCATTTG
>DATMOZ010000275.1:0-8666 GCA_035567995.1 Acidobacteriaceae bacterium | reverse complement strand
AAAGCTTTCGGCGTTAAAGGCTTTCGAAGATCTCGGCTTCTACTCCGTCGACAACCTGCCGATGGAGCTGTTGTCTCGCTTCGCCGATCTGGTGCAGCAGTCTCCTGAAATTTCCCGCGCCGCGCTGGTCGTTGACGTCCGCGAGGGCGCCGGATTCGATCGCTTTCCGCAGATCCTGGAGGGCATTCGTAAAACATTGCGGACGACGGTGGTTTTTCTCGAGGCTTCGGACGACGCCCTGGTGCGGCGCTTCTCTGAAACCCGGCGTCCCCATCCGCTGAGCCGCACCGAGACAGTGAAGCAGTCGATCCAGGCAGAGCGCCAGCGGCTGGGCCCGATTCGGAATGTGGCTGACATCACGATCGATACATCGAAATTCAACGTGCATGAACTGCGTGCGCACCTGAACAAGCTGTTCGAGCGCGCGGGCAGCGGCGAAACACTGCATGTCACTTCGCTGAGCTTTGGATTCAAGAACGGCGTGCCTTCGGAAGCTGACCTGGTTTTTGATGTCCGCTTCCTGCCGAAACCACATTTTGTTCCGGAGTTTCGCAAGCTGACCGGGCTCGATCCAAAGGTTGCGAAGTATGTGCGGAGCTTCCCGCAAACAACGAAATTTCTAAAGAAGACAGAAGACCTGCTTGCGTTTCTGCTGCCGCATTACATCCACGAGGGCAAGAGCTACCTCACCGTCGCGTTTGGATGCACCGGCGGTCAGCATAGGTCTGTGATGATCGCTGAGGAAATGAAGAAGCGCTTGTCACGCAATGGGTTCCGGGTGACGTCGGCGCATCGCGACATGCCCCGGTAGAATGATAGCAATGACCTTTGCAGTCAGCGAGTTCGCCGCATGAAGAGGTTGCTGCGCCTGATGGCGTATCTGCGGACCTACTGGCCGCAGGCAATTGGCGCCGTGTTGTTGCTGGCCGCAGGTGGTCTTCTCGATGCATTTCGCATCCTGCTCATCGGCCCTATCTTTGACAATGTCCTGAATCCACATTCGCCTGGTCGCGAAGTTGAGTTGTTTCCGGCGACGCGCCTTCATATTCATCTGCAGCAATTTGTGCCAAGCCACCTGCACAATCCGTGGACAATCACCGCTTTTGCGCTGGTAATGTCCACGGTACTGATGGGGTTGTGCGATTACTTTGGCACGTACCTGGCAAACTATGCCGGCTTCGGCATGATTACCAACCTGCGCGACGATCTGTATGAAACGATGCTGCGCCGGTCTGTTGCGTTCTTTCAGCGTCATACCACGGGGACGATCCTCTCAACGCTAATCAACGATGTTGAGCGCGTTCAGTTCGCGATGTCGTCGGTGCTGGCCGAATTTCTGCAGCAGATATTTACCTTCATCTTTACCACCGCAATCGTTATCGCGCTCGGCGGCAAACTGGCGTGGATCCTGCTGCTGTTCGTTCCTGTCATCGTGACATCGGTGCGGCGGATCGGGAGAAAGGTGCGGAGTACAACGCGCCGGGGCCAGGACAATCTCGCAGACATTCAAAACATTCTGCATGAGACGATCACCGGCAATCGCATCGTCAAGGCGTTCGGCATGGAACGCTGGGAGATGGACCGGTTCCGCAAGGCCGCGCGCTTGTTGTTCCGAGCGAACTTGAGATCAGTGCGCGCGCAGGCTATCAGTTCTCCTGTGATGGACGTAATCGGAGCAGTTGCTATCGCCGGCTTGCTGCTTGTCGGACGCGGCCAGATAAACCATCACGCGATGACGACGGGCGTCTTCCTCGCGTTCATCGTCGCTGTCTTCAAGTTGTATGAGCCGGTACGGAAATTCGCGATGTTCTACAACAACTTTCAACAGGCACTGGGCGCTTCAGAAGAGATCTTCAAGTTCATCGACGTGAAGGATGATGTGGTCGAGAAGAGCAAGCCGGCGGTGTTGAAGGGCTTCAAGAATGAAATCGAATTTCGCGATGTGTCTTTCAGCTATGCGGACGACGAGGGTATAAAGCAGGCGCTGAAAGGCATCAACCTGACCGTGCCGCGCGGCGAAGTCGTAGCCATCGTCGGTCCAAGCGGGGCTGGCAAGAGCACGTTCGTCAACCTGATTCCACGGTTTTTTGATGTGACCAGCGGCGCAATTCTGATCGATGGCCATGACCTGCGCGACCTGAGCCTGGCGTCGCTGCGGCAACAGATTGCAAAGGTGACGCAGGAAACGATCCTTTTCAACGACACGGTCCGCAATAATATTTCGTATGGGCGTCCAGATATTCCGATGTCGGTGGTGATTGAGACGGCGAAGGCAGCACTGGCGCACGACTTTATAGAGCGACTTCCCGAGGGCTATGACACCGTCATCGGCGAAAAAGGATTTCGTCTCTCGGGCGGCGAACGCCAGCGACTTGCCATCGCCCGCGCCTTGCTGAAGAATGCGCCGATTCTGATTCTCGACGAAGCGACGTCAGCGCTGGACGCTGAGAGCGAATCGCTGGTGCAGGCAGCGCTCGGCAACCTGATGGCGAACCGCACGGTATTCGTAATTGCGCACCGTCTTTCGACCGTCCGCCGCGCAACGCGCATCGCGGTTCTTGAAGGGGGCCGCATCACTGCGGTAGCCCCGCACGAGACGCTGCTCGAAATCTCGCCGACTTACCAGAAGCTCTATCAGCTACAGTTTATGGATATCGCCGAACCCGCGATAGTGTTGAGTGAATAACAACAAGCCGGAGCGAATGACTACAACAAGCCAGATAACCGCCGACATAAGCGCCTCCACTGCCGAAAATAATCGCCCCGTACGCTCTATGACGGGCTTTGCCCGCACACAGCATCGCGTATCCGACCGGCTGGGATTCACCCTCACTTTGAAAAGCGTCAATCATCGCTTTCTTGACGTGCAAATGCATCTCTCTTCGCTGTTCGATGCGGTGGAGATTCCGCTGCGTAACGCGCTGAAAGCCAGGTTGACCCGCGGTCACGTTGAACTGCGCATCGGGCTGGATCGCACAACCGCGAGCGGCTTTGAATACAACACCTCTCTGATCGAGGCGTACATTGCGGCCTTCCGGCAAGCGTCTAAGACGCACCACGTGGCGGGAGAGCCGGATCTGAACGCAGCTTTCCGGTTGCCGGGTGCCTTCGCCGGAGAAACTTCTCTGTCGGAAAGTGAAACAAGTGAGCTTGAAAAGAGTGTCCTGGCTGCGCTTCCGCAGACGATCGAAGCGCTGAATGCGATGCGCGCAGAGGAAGGCGGGGCGCTCGTTCGGGTGCTTGAGGCGACGTTGGATCGTCTGCAGGCCGCCGCAAACGAAGTTGTTGCTTTGCGCGAGGGCGTTCAAAAAACGCAGTACGAGCGGCTTCGCCTGCGCATCAGCGAACTGGTCGGCACGCAGGTTGAGCCTGAACGTCTGCTGACCGAGGCTGCGCTTATGGCTGAGCGTAGCGATGTGGAAGAAGAAACCGTGCGGCTGCAGACCCACATCGATCACTTCCGCTCCCTGCTCACCGAAGGCGGGGAACTGGGTAAGAAGCTCGATTTTCTGCTGCAGGAGATGAACCGCGAGGCGAACACCATGTTGTCAAAGACCAGCGGCGTGGCCGGCAATGGCTTGCGCATAACGGAGCTTGGGCTGGTCATTAAAGCGGAAATCGAAAAGGCCCGCGAACAGGTGCAGAACCTCGAGTAGCACGAAAGAAAAATGGCCGGAATCCTCTTTCTCATCTCCGCACCTTCAGGCTCAGGCAAATCCACACTGGTAAGCCAGTTGCGCTCCCTGGTGGATGGCCTGGACTTCTCGATTTCGTACACGACGCGGGCACCGCGCGGCTCCGAGCAAGATGGCCGCGAATATCATTTCATTTCACGTGAGGAGTTCCTCGCGATGGTCGAGAGGGGAGAATTTCTCGAGCACGCAGAGGTCTTCGGAAACTTCTATGGCACTCCCCGCGACAGCCTGAAGGCCGCCGCCGAACACGGCCGCGATCTATTGCTAGATATCGATGTGCAAGGCGCGGAACAGGTGAGGCAGAGCATGCCGGATGCGGTCACCATCTTCGTGCTGCCGCCCAACCCTGAGGTGCTGGAGATGCGATTGCGCAACCGGAGCCGCGCTGAGGGATCCGTCTCCGATGACGTTATTAAGAGACGATTGGCAAAGGCTCGCACCGAAATTGAAAATTATCGTCAGTACGGCTATATACTCATCAACAACATCCTCGATAAGGCGGTTGAAGAACTGACCGCGATCGTGAAATGCGAACGCCTAAAGTGTGGGGCCTCTGAAAACAGGTCTGCGGAAAAACAAGATGTTCAGCGTCTCGCGGAATATGCCGAGAGATGCCGGCAGGGAAACGTAAACGGACTCGAAGATGTGCTTCGGTCTTTTGGACTTGGCGCGCAGATGCGACTGCCCAACCAGCAATTGTTCGAAAACGGCGGAGAGTAAATTCCAATGGAAGAGCAGATCAAGTTCGACAGCAAGTACCGCATGGTCCTCGTCACGGCGCGTCGCGCCCGTCAACTGCAAAACGGATCAACACCATTGGTGAACACGACGTCTTCCAAGGCCTGCCGTGTTGCACAGGATGAGATTGCAGCCGGCTTCGTCACTCACGTTGTCACCTCGAAAGAAGCGCCGAAGGCCGACGTGGCGCCAGTCGAGTACAGCCCGATCCTGCACTCCTAAGCGCGTTACAATCGTTGCTATGAAAGTGACGGTTGGCGTCTCCGGTGGCATCGCGGCCTATAAGGCCGCGGAACTAGTGCGCGCGCTGCAGAAGAACGCGCTCGACGTTCATGTCGTGATAACAGCGTCAGCTGAGCAATTTATTCGTCCGCTCACGTTCGCCGCCCTTACCGGGCATAAAGTCATCACCAATCTTTGGGGAGGCGAGTTCGACGAGAACGCCGTGCTCGACTCTGCCATTGAACACATTGCCGAGGCGCAGACGATTGACGCGCTCGTCGTTGCACCCGCAACGGCAAACGTTCTGGCCAAGTTTGCACATGGGATCGCCGACGACTTTCTGACAACTCTGTATCTGGCAACGCGTGCGCCCGTTATCGTTGCACCCGCAATGAACGTCAACATGCTGACCCACTCTGCAACGCAGGCGAATCTGAGGCTTTTAGAAGAGCGGGGAGTTACGGTTGTCCCATCCGGCGAAGGATACCTGGCGTGCGGAATGACGGGCGGCGGTCGTCTCGCCGAGACTGACGCGATTGTCGCTGCTACGCTTGGCGCCCTGCATCATCGTCATGATCTCGAGAGCGAAACCGTCATCATCACGGCTGGGGGCACGCGCGAGGCAATCGATCCAGTTCGTTATCTCGGCAACCGCTCCAGTGGCAAGATGGGATATGCGCTTGCGGAGGCCGCACAGAGTCGAGGTGCGCGCGTTGTGTTGATTAGCGGCCCGACGGCGCTGCGTCCGCCGGCTGGCTGCGAATTTGTCTCAGTAATTACAGCCGCAGAAATGCGGGAAGCACTCATGAGCCGGCTGGAGCAAGCCACCATCATCATCAAAGCCGCCGCAGTGGCGGACTATCGCGTCGCGACCCCGGCAGATCAGAAAATGAAGCGGGGTGGTCCGATCACGCTGTCACTCGAGCCGACCGAAGACATCTTGCGAGAGGTAGCAGAGTGTCGCAAGCCCGGGACTCTGGTGATAGGATTTGCCGCGGAAACGACCGACGCGCTGAATCATGCCCGTGCCAAGCTGGAGCGCAAGGGCGTGGACGCGATCGTGCTCAACGAAGTGCAGCGCACGGGAATTGGGTTTGATTCTGATCGCAATGCGGCTACTTTTCTTACGGCGCAGAGGGCCATCGACATGCCGGAGATGACGAAGCGCGAGATGGCTGATCGCATCCTCGATGAGATTTCGTCGCTGCGTCGCCCTCGCATGGTCATGTCAGAGACGGCGCAGATCGGTGACTGAACTGTCGGGTCCACCGCGCACGCTCAATCCTGAGCAAAAAAAGCAACTCGCAGCGTGGGTCGGCTATTATCGCGACCTTGGCGTCTACGACTTCTATCGCCGCGAAGGCGAAGCGAGTTGGGCGAGCGCCGACTATGTAGCAGAAACAGTTGCAAATTTCCCCCCGGAGCAGGAATTGCCGCCACGTAAGTTGAAGCCACCCCTTGAGCCAGAGATCGCAGCTATACCAGAAACCATCGCTCACATCACACCTCCAACCGGCACTGCGGCAGATATTCTCCATTCCATTCGCGAAGACCTGGGCGATTGCATGCGCTGTCCGCTCTGCGAAACGCGAAACAAGATCGTCTTTGGCGATGGAGATGCGAACGCGCAGGTGTTCTTTGTTGGTGAGGGTCCGGGTGCGGATGAGGACGCGCAGGGAATTCCGTTTGTCGGGCGCGCGGGCCAATTGCTCAACAACATGATCGGGGCGATGGGGCTGCGCCGGGACCAGGTTTATATCGCGAACATTGTGAAATGCAGGCCGCCGCAGAACCGTGTTCCTGAGCCGATTGAGGCGAATACATGCTCGCCATTTCTGCTGCGGCAGATCGCGGCGGTGAAGCCGCGCATGCTTGTCGCACTTGGCGCCACCGCGGCGACATACCTGATGGGCGGCACCAAGCGCGCGCTGAACTCATTGCGCGGACAGGTGCATGCGGCGCACGGGACGAACCTGGTCGTTACGTATCACCCGGCGTATTTGCTGCGCGATCCGCGGCAAAAAGCCGAGGCGTGGAAGGACCTGCAACTCGTCATGCAGCATCTTGGGATGAATCCACCTGCACGGCCGGCGAGCTAGATTTCAGAGAATCTGACGCACACCGAATCTGACCAATTCGGCCGTAGCTCCATAAACCACGTGGCCAGCCCAGTGCGAAAGCTGATCAGAGACGGGCTGTTGTGTCGGCGGCTTCCCAAATCCTAATGCCGGTACTGCAATCTCATGCGCGCCTACGAATAACACGCTGCCGAACAACGTGCCGAAGTCGTTGCGCACAGAGCTGGAGTATTCCGCAATGCCCCCGTAGACGCCTCCCATCAATGCGCCGAAGGCGTAGTGGACGATAGGGCCGGCCTTTTCCCTCTCTTCCTTATCAAGGTGGCGACCGATGACGCGACTGGCGATCGCGTCCGCAACCAGCTGCGTGGAGTCCTCGCCCTCCTTCTGGTCCTGTTGCTGCGGTTGTTCCGTTATCGCTTCGGTCGCCCTGGCGACCGCTACGAAGTACTGGTTCATCACCCAGGACGCAACCAGTCCGCCGACCACGCCTGCGAACACACCGCGCAGCAGATTCGGTTCTTCTTTCGGATACTCACGGCTCATCGTGATTCTCCTACGTAGCAGGGTGAGATGCGCGGCCGGAACCGCGATGACGTCTGCGTCGTGAGAAAACAATTAGGATTCTGCTAGTCCCTTTCTTCATGCCTTCCTTTTGCGACGTTGCGCTGCCGGTTCCGCTTGACCGCGTATTTACATATACGTGGGAAGAAGTCACGCCTGTGGTTGGCGGGCGCGTGCTGGTCCCATTTCGGAGGGAGAAGATGGCGGGCATCGTGCTGCGGGTGCATGAGGATGCTCCGGCATTCGAGGCGAGGCCGATCGCTGCAGTGATGGATGAAGAGCCGGTGCTCTCGACGCAGATGCTCGAACTGGCGCAATGGATTGCGAACTACTACATCGCGCCCATTGGCGAAGTGCTGCGGACGATGCTTCCGCTGATGGCTGAGGTGAAGCAGGTCGTGACTTTGCGCATCACGGATGCTGGCCGCAAAGTTCTTTGCGAAGGCGCATCACGGGGCGCATCGCGTCGCTCGCAAATCGGGGCCGCGGATCAGGACCGCGAATACGCCGTGCTGAATTATCTCGAGAATGGTGAGCCCGCGCGTCGCGCTACCCTGCGAACGAACACCGGAGCTTCGCTGACACTGCTGCAAGGCATGGTGCGAAAAAAGTGGCTGCTGCGCGAAACCGAAGCGAGCCAGCGCGACGCACGACGGCTGGTGAAGTTCATTACGCTGCGGGCTGATATTGATTCTGACGCGATGACCCGGCTGAAGCCACTGCAACAAAAGCTGGTCACTGAACTGACTTACGCAGGCGGCGCCTTGCCGCTGGATCAGGTCAAGGCACTCGGGCTGTCTGCGGCGATGTTGAAGACGCTCGCGCGGAACGCAATCATCGAAATTGAAAGCCGTGCTGCGAGTTTTCACCTGGTGAGCGCACATCTGCTCGGCGGCAGAGAGTCGCATCTGCATACGCTGAATGATGCGCAAGATCGCGCGCTGGGCGAAATCTCCGGCGCATTGCATGCGCAGAAATTTCAGCCGCTGCTGCTGCATGGCGTCACCGGATCAGGAAAGACAGCGGTATATCTGGCGGCGATGCGGCGCGCGCTCGATGCCGGACGTGGAGCGATTCTGCTGGTGCCTGAGATCGGGCTTACTCCGGCGATGGCGGCGCAGGTGCACGCGGCCTTTGGCGATGCAGTTGCGTTGCTGCACTCGCAACTCACTCCCGAGGAGCGCGCCGAGCAGTGGTGGCGCCTGCATCGTGGAGATGCGCGCGCGGTGGTCGGTACCAGATCTGCCGTGTTTGCGCCGGTTGCAAATCTCGGGCTGCTCATAGTCGATGAGGAGCACGACGGCAGCTACAAGCAGGAAGAAACTCCACGCTACCACGCGCGTGACGTCGCGGTGATGCGAGCGAAGCT
>DATMOZ010000274.1:0-4419 GCA_035567995.1 Acidobacteriaceae bacterium | reverse complement strand
CTCGCGGTCGCGCGCCTTCATCAACAGGAATGCAGTGCGGCGGCGCACAACGTCGACGCGGTGTTCGATGAAGTGGCGGATCGCTTCCGGCAGAGGAAGCTCGCGCGGCTGGCCGTTGACCACCGCGAGGAAGATCATCGAAAAGCTTTCCTGCATCTGCGTGTGTTTGTAGAGCTGATTGAGCACGATCTGCGCTTCGGCGCCGCGCTTGAGTTCAATGACGATGCGCATGCCGACGCGGTCACTCTCGTCACGTACGTCGCTGATTTCGTCGATGACTTTCTCGTTGACCAGCTCCGCAATGCGCTTGATCAGGTTCGACTTGTTCACCTGATATGGAATCTCGGTGACGATGATGGCCTGCTTTTGCGGCATCTGCTCAATCGCCGCCTTTGCACGCATGAGGAAGCGGCCGCGGCCGGTGCGATACGCGTTTTCGATGCCGCTCTTGCCGTAGATGAAACCGCCGGTCGGGAAGTCTGGCCCTTTGACGTGCTTCAACACTTCGGCCAGCCCGGCTTGCGGATTGTTAACCATCTCGATGGTCGCATCGAGCACTTCGGTCAGATTGTGCGGCGGAATGTTTGTCGCCATGCCGACGGCGATTCCGTTCGACCCGTTGACGATGAGGTTTGGAATACGGGCGGGCAGCACGACGGGCTCGGTGGTCGACTCGTCGTAGTTCGGCGTGAAGTCAACGGTGTCGCTGTCGATGTCGGCCAGCATCTCGCCGGCGATACGCATCATGCGGCTTTCGGTGTAACGCATGGCCGCCGGTGGATCGCCATCGACGGAACCGAAGTTTCCCTGGCCGTCGATCATCGGATAGCGCAGGCTGAACGGCTGCGCGAGTCGCACCATCGTGTCGTAGATGGCGGAGTCGCCGTGAGGGTGATACACACCCATCGTCTGGCCAACGACCTTGGCGCACTTGGTGTACTTCTTGTTGTACTGCAGCCCCATCTCCTGCATCGTGTAGAGGATGCGCCGATGCACGGGCTTTAATCCGTCACGAACATCGGGCAGCGCGCGGCCGATGATGACGGACATGGAGTAGTCGAGGTACGACCGCCGCATCTCCTCTTCAATGTTGATCGGGATCAGATTGGCGGCTCCGGGGCCGGTCGGGCCACCGGGTGGTGTGCCGCCGTTATCTTTACCGCTGGAACCAAGGGGAAGCTGGGGGTTCTGCTCGTCTGCCATACGTCCTTTTGCGCCGGCTGTGGAAGCCGCGCTGCATCACATTTTGCTGGTTGAGTGATCTCCTCTATTTTAGCGCAGATTCGCCCTTCTGAGGGGCCGGGAGCAGGCCTGCAAATCTCTGGAACCACGAGAGTTAGCAGCCAGCACGAATCACGGTGCAGCAATCACGGGCGTGTGCCGGATTCTGCTGCCGATAGCGACCAGAAGCAGCAGAAACACGGCGCAGAGCACGAACATCAGCGCGACTCCCGTGGTCTGGGTCAAAGCGGCAGCGAGCATCAACCCAAGAACCTGTGCCGTGATGATGACTGACATCACCGTGCTGCTGACGCGACCCAGAAGGGCCGGTGGCGTTTCCTGCTGCATTAGCGTCTGGGCCGGGACGATGATGGTCGCAACAGAAACGCCGATGATCAATGTGGCGACGACGGTTACAGCGATTTTCGCCAGCGCGGCCAGAAGCAAAAGACCCAGCGCGATGCCCGCCAGTCCGCCGAGGACGAGAGCGCGATTGGAGATGCGCGTAGCGAACATGCGCAGACCTGCTGTGCCGATCAGTAACCCAAACCCGATCAATGCGCCGACCGCGCCGAAAAGACGCGTGCTCTGGTGCAGACTTTCGCGAACGTAGATTGCGACCAGAGGCGCGAAACAACCCATGATGAACATTCCAGCCGCGAAAGCGCTGATAGTGAACATCAGTTCCCCATGATGCACGATGAAGCTCAAGCCGGCGGCGAGTTCAGTGAATACTTTGCGAACTCCCGAAGTCGCGGGTGCGACGTGGGCGGTTGCGTCATCAGGGGGACGAGACACTGATAGGGACGCGATCAGGCACGCGGATGCCAGAAAGCTGATCGAATCCGTAATGTAGCAAATCCTGGCTCCGAAGGCGGCAACCAGCAAACCGGCGGCGGCCGGACCGGCGATTCTCATTATGAAGAACACCTGTTGCATCAGTGCATTCGCAGAGAGCAGGCCCTCGCGAGGTACGGCGAGGCGGACAACGACGGATTGCGCGGGCATGAAGAAGATCGAAACGAGGCTTATTCCCACAAGCACCGCATAAAACTGCCATATATGTGTCGCAAAGATGAGCAGGGCGATGAGGACGGCGCGCACGACGTCGCTGAGGATCATCGTCGGCTTCAGCGGCCAGCGATCGACGAAAACGCCCGCGATGGCTCCAAAGAGGGCAAACGGAAGCAGATAGGAGATTTGCACCCACGTCACCTGAGCCGGGGTTCCGTGAAGCTGGAACGATACGACACTGATGATGGCGAATATTGCGAGGAAGTCGCCGAAGGTACTGACCATCTGTGCGTACCAGAGCCGTCGCAGGACGCGGAGGCGTAAAACGGCCCCAAATGACAGCACAGGCGTGGCTTGAGAGGCGGTCATTCTAATCCTTCCTGCTTCTTCGTGATTGGTCGGGACAGGCGACAGTTTAACCGCAACGCCCGCGGCCGAGGGCGAGCACTTCCTGTTGATGCTGCTTCAAGCCGCAGGTCGCGATGAAAAAATGCTGTGTTGGGATGCAAACTTTTCTGCTATGTTTGCATTCTCAGTAAGGGCCAATAGAGGGATGGGTTTATGTGGTCAATGCACTTAGAAACGCTGCAGCACTTGCTGGCATATCTGGAGCATCACATCCTGTTCGATGCAGCTCTGGGCGGAGTCTGCGTCCTAATTGGTTGCGCTTTCGCCTGCATGACATCGCCAGATCAGGAGCACGACTGCTTCTTCAGCCGTCAGGTGTTTTAAGTCTGAAGCCCTATAATCCGTGTCGATGAATGACACGTCTTTCCCGGCAACTACAGACCAGGCAGATCCCCGCCTCAGAGAACTTTCACGTCGCGATGCGCTGGCCGAAGAGGCCGGCGGTAAGGAGAGGCGTGACCGCCAGCATGCCGAGGGAAAACTCTCGGCGCGCGAACGCGTCCTGCTGCTGCTCGACGAAAATACATTCGAAGAAACAGACCGCTTTGTAACGCATCGCGCGACAGATTTCGGCATGGATGCGCAGCGTGTTCCGGGCGATGGCTTCGTCACTGGATACGGCCGCGTCCATGGTCGAGTCGTGTTTGTGTATGCGCAGGACTTCACCGTTTTTGGCGGATCGCTCTCAGAAACGAACGCCGCGAAAATCGTCAAGCTGATGGACATGGCGATGAAAGTCGGCGCGCCCATTATCGGGTTGAATGATTCTGGCGGCGCGCGCATTCAAGAGGGCGTGGTCTCTCTCGCGGGCTACGCTGACATCTTTCTGCGTAATACGCTCGCGTCAGGCGCGGTGCCGCAGATCTCCGTGATCATGGGGCCGTGCGCCGGCGGAGCGGTGTATTCCCCGGCGATCACCGATTTCACGATCATGGTGGAGAAGACTTCGTACATGTTTGTCACCGGGCCTGACGTGATCAAGACGGTCACGCACGAAAACGTGACGAAGGAAGAGTTGGGCGGCGCGACAACGCACAACGAGGTTTCGGGCGTCGCGCACTTCACTGCGCATGACGATCGCGAGGCGCTGGCGATGGTGCGCGAACTGCTGACGTTTATCCCCTCGAACAATCTTGACGACGCACCGCGAAAGACTGCGACGGACCCTTCATCGCGGCAGGATGCGGAATTGGATTCCGTCGTGCCGGCGGAGTCGAATCAGCCATACGACATCAAAGACGTGATTGCTCGCGTGGTCGATGACGGCGAACTGTTTGAAGTGCAGGAGCATTACGCGCGCAATCTCGTAGTCGGGTTCGCTCGCATGGCCGGACGTCCGGTCGGCATCATCGCGAACCAGCCTGCGTTTTTGGCGGGCGTGCTCGACATCAATGCCAGCGTGAAGGGCGCGCGCTTTGTACGCTTCTGCGATGCGTTCAATATTCCGTTAATTACCTTTGAAGACGTGCCGGGATTTTTGCCGGGCACACAGCAGGAGTACGGCGGCATCATTCGCCACGGGGCCAAACTGCTCTATGCGTTTGCGGAAGCGACCGTTCCGAAGCTCACCGTCATTACGCGTAAGGCGTATGGCGGAGCATATTGCGTTATGAGTTCCAAGCACCTGCGTACCGATCTGAATCTCGCATGGCCGACCGCGGAGATTGCCGTGATGGGTCCTGAGGGTGCGGTCAACATCGTGTACAAGCGCGAGCTTGACCGCGTGATCAAAGAGGCCGAAGCCGAGCGTGGCAATGGACCGCTCAGCGAGGACGA
>DATMOZ010000273.1:0-3052 GCA_035567995.1 Acidobacteriaceae bacterium | reverse complement strand
TGCCGGAATTCGTCAAGCGAAGCCGGCGTGTCGACGCGCAGACTCTGCGCGACGGCGCCGCTTTCGTCCACTGTGGCGCCCTTGATCTGTGTTCCTCCGATATCGATACCCAGCAGCATCCAGCCAGAATACTCCTACCGTTCCCCGCCGGTCAGTATGCCAGGATAAGCCTGGCTGACCTTGTGAACTGAAAGGAGTTCACCGTAGTAAACCCGATTCGGCCTCGATAGGAATACGAAGGTGGCCAGTCCGCTGACCAGGATGAAGCCAGACTAGACCGGTGGTGAAGCAACAGGCGCCAGCAGCCATCGGACCTACCGGGGTGGTTGGGGGCAGCGCGCGTGTGGAAAGATCAGTCGAGGAGTCTGGGAGGTCCTGCGGGGAGGAAGCGCAAGCGGCCAACGGGCGGCGGGAAGACATAACCGGCGCGGCGGCCCTGTGGGGAGTCATGCATGACGGTGTGGTTGAGGTGGCCAACGCCGACGATTCCGACTTTCAGCATGTCCGTGCTCGACCTCCTTACGCCAGTTCCAGCATGCGGTCGATGGCACGCTTGGCCTTACGTGCGATCTCCTCGGGCACGCGCACCTGGGGCGACATCGTTTCGAGCGATTGGATGACTTTGTCGAGCGTAATCGTCTTCATGAAGGCGCAGACGGCGTTTGCATTCACCGGATAAAGCATCTTGTCAGGAAACTTCTTGCTGAGCTGATGCATGATGCCGATCTCAGTTCCCACCGCGAACTCGGCAGCCGAAGACGCTGCGATATGACGAAGCATGCCTTCCGTCGAAAGAAAGAATGTGCGATCCGCCGGCAAACTGCCGTCGACCGCCTTCGCCATGCAGGAGCTTACACAGCCACATTCTGGATGCAGGAGCAGATCGATGTCGGGATGGTCGTCCATAATTTGGACAACCTGCTCGGGCCGGATCGTTTTGTGGACGTGGCAATAACCAGGGTAAGCAAAGATATTGCTACGTCTTGTCTGCTGCGCGACGACCGAGGCCAGAAATTTGTCCGGCAGGAACAGAATGGGCTTGTCGGCCGGAATCGCGCTGACGACTTTCATGGCGTTCGCGGACGTGCAGCAATAATCGCTCTCGGCTTTTACGGCGGCGGAGGTATTGATGTAGCAGACCACAACCGCGTCCGGGATCTTCGCCTTCCACTTCTGCAGTTCTTCCGGCGTCACGGCAGCAGCCAGCGAGCAACCTGCTCTCAAATCAGGCAGAAGAACCGCCTTGTCGGGACAGAGGATCGCCGCGGTTTCGGCCATGAAGTGTACACCACAGAAGACGATTACGTCGGCGTTGGTCTTCGCGGCGATCTGCGAAAGTTTCAGGGAATCCGCGACTGAGTCCGCAACGTCTTGCACTTCCGGACGCTGGTAATGATGCGCCAGTAAGATGGCACGTCGTTCGGTGCAGAGCTCGCGAACACGCTCCTGCTTCCTGCGAATCTGTTCCGCAGTATCGGCGACACTCTCGATTGGCGGAAGTGTATAGCGTTGTTCAAACCCTTCCTGGACCACGGCAGTCGTTATGTTTTCTCCCATTGAGATGATTTATGACATCCTCTGGCTAATATCGAGTGCCCGGACCGAATGCGTCAGAGCGCCGATCGAAATCGCGTCCACGCCGCAAGCTGCGTATGCCTCCAGATTTGTCTCCGAAACTCCACCGCTCGCCTCGATCAACGTGGAATTCCAGAGCCCCTCTTGCCGAAGCGTGCCAACAACGGATTTGATTTGCCCGGGCGACATGTTGTCGAGCATCAGTAAACAGGGATACTCGTCTGGGGCTTCTTGCTGAAGACGCCAAAACGTTTTGGCCGCCGCGCGAGCTGCACCCTCAGTTCGCACTTCTATTTCGATGAATGCCGATTCGTTGCGAAACTTCCATGCCTTCTCTATGGCCGAGGGAACGGCTTCTTCTTCGCGGCTGGCCAGTAGCGCGAGATGATTGTTCTTGATGACGATCGCGTCGGCGAGGCCAAGCCGGTGCGTGCCGCCGTTTCCCAGATGCAGCGCGCGCTTATCGAGCAGCCCACAAGGAGTTTTTCGCGTGCCCACAATATGGATCGTTGGGATGCACCGGCGCGCGCGCTCCTGTAGACAGCGAGCTGCCGTAGCGATTCCGCTCATCCGCTGCAGGAGATTCAATCCAACGCGTTCGAAAGAAAGCAGCTTTATTTCTTCGCCTTTCGCGCGCATAAGGACGTCACCCGGGCCAACTGCATCTCCATCTTTTTTCTCGAGTGCCACTTGAACGCCGCGCTCGCTGAGCATGAATGCCACCTCGGCGAGACCGGCTACAACTCCTTTCTCCTGCGCGATGATCGCGGCCGAAACGCTTCGGCACTGGGACTCAAGAGCTTCGCTGGTCAAATCCCGTGCCCCCAGGTCGCCGCAAAGCATAACGTCTATGAATGCGCGAACGGTCCGGCGGTAATCGGCGTTTTCAAGCGTCAGCCTTCCGCCCCGGAAAAGGGCATGTTTGAGCCGTTCGTCCCGCGTCGCCATCGCTTGTTGCGTGCCCCCCATTACTTTAGAAGAAACCCCCGCGCTCGCAGCACCGCTTTCGCTCGGGCAATCATCTCCGCTCGCGACGCCTCTACCGTGTGCAGATGAACCCCTCTCGTCAGCGAAGAGAGAAGTGTGGCTTTCCTTGCAATCACCTGCCGCAGGAAATCTTGCACGTCAGTGCGCGACTCAAGCATCAATGATCCGCGCAGCTCGCCGTAAAGAGGATGTTCGACAATTACATCCAGAACCTTCACGCCGTGGTCGACCAGGATCTGAAGCTCCTCCCCGGTTCGCTCGGGTTCGTGCCGACAGGCAAGGATCGCACGATGGGGCTGGTTCGTTCCTCGGGGCAAGTGATAGCCGCGGAGCGTGGCCAGAATTTCCTCGCCGCTAGCCCGGAGAATCGCCATATCCTGCACGAGGCATTGCCGGCTGACGCGGAAGTGCTTCGCCAGGTCATCTCCAAGGATGGGAGCGTCATGTCTCCGCATCCAATGAAGAATACGGCGGCGACGGGCCTCGGCAG
>DATMOZ010000272.1:0-7231 GCA_035567995.1 Acidobacteriaceae bacterium | reverse complement strand
TCCATCCGGCGCCGATAGAACGGAATGTTCTTGTACGCATGCGTAAGCTGTATGCGCAGGCGCTCGATCTGTACAGCTTCCAACCTGGAAGGGGACAGATATTGGTCCCGCGCGAATGCTTTCGCATAATTAAGATAGGTCGGGTGATCCCGTATAGTCCACAGAGGGTAAATGACCTTGCCAACCAGCCCGCTGCTTAACTGTTGAGCGAAAGAAGATTTCAACTTGCTACCCTCGCGAGCTGTTCTGCGAAATCTTGATATTGTGCAGATCCGATCTGGTCGCTTAGCTTTTGTGAAATCAGGCTGCCGTATACCTGTTCAATCGGAGCGAAAGTGAACGACGCCAGCAGGTTCGCAATGCGTCCTTCCATGGTGTTCACTCCCCAGGTCTGACGGACCGTTGACTTCCAGTCGAGCTTCAGCAGCGGCTGGTAGCCATCGATCTCCCATGGATGCACATATACGGTGAACGGCTCAGTGTCCCAGCGGTTGATGCACGCGAGGCCGGTGCGCACATATTGGTAGGGCAGCAACCTGAGATAAGCGCCGCCGCCAACGGGCAGATTCAGACCCGCGATGCGCCACGTCGCAATCGGAATCTCAAGCAGACTCGACTCGCCAATGTAGTAGGGAGTGCGCGGCGATTTTGCGTTGCCATAGAAAGGATGCTTCACCGGATTGATGCTGGAGTCGTAGCGGAACCCCAGGTCCTCGAGTACCTCGAAGGCCCACTCGGTGCCCGGCGTGATTGAGAAACTCGGCGCCCGATAACCGCATATACCCGCGCCACATGCGTCCTCGATCGCTATTTTCGCGGCCCGCGTGTCCTCGCGGAATAACTCGCGATTCAGCCGGAACACCGGACGATGACGGTCGCTGTGACATCCCAGTTCGTGTCCGCGTTCCCGCACCTGACGTACCAGCGAAGGATATTTTCTTGCGACCCACCCCAGCACAAATACCGTGGAGCGGGTGTTCCCCTCATCCAGAACGTCGAGAAGGCGCGAAACGCTGGAGCGAATTCGCGACGGCATAACGTCCCACTCCGAATAGGAAACTGCCTTCGTCGCCACCTCGGTATGGAAGTAATCTTCGAGATCGATCGTGAAAGCATTGACGATCGGTCGCCGCTCCACGCGCGAACTGATTGCCGAGCCGCCGGCTGGTGCCGTGAGTTCCATCACGCGCACCCCGCTACTTTTCGCGGTTGTCGCACTGACGTCTTGTGTCTGGCGAAGTCGGGACGAGATAAAAATGCTAAGCAGAATACAGAGCGATCCAAATGACAAGATCCCAACGCCAGGCGTCAGAACATGCATCCACAACAACAATGGATGGAGCGCCAAAATTGCCACTGCCAAGGCCACTGTTCGAAATTGGCTTCTTCTACGTGCGAGCATTGCGCAACCACCTTGAAAAAAGTCTTTCGCAGATGTATAGGCACGTAGCGTTCCAAAGTTATTGCAGGCGACCGTTCCAAATCGCGGGGAAACAAGGGCCAATCGCCCCGGTCGTTGCAAAATTGCGCAATAAATTGCAGGTAAAAGAGATTGGATGAGCCGGCAAAGTCCCTCAGAGTGCTCAGCGAAGGGGACGGCTATCGGCGGAAGGTGATGACTTGCAGGTTTGCGATCGCCGCACGCGGAATGCAGATGCATTCCTGGTTTGCGGCTTCGTCCAGCGGATAGAGCATCAGGCACGGGCCGTTCATCAGGCTCAGAGAATTGTCGATCTTGCCTTCGATGACTTCTCCGTCAGTGAAGGAGACACGCACCCAGAGGTATGGCGGGATTGCCGCGGAGTCGAAGAAGCGCACACCCTCCTCTGCGTCGGTCTCCAAGTCCTTTACAAAGTGAATCGCCTTAATAGATAGCCATTCGAATTGAGAAGGAGTGCTATCGCCGGCCGGCTGCAATGTAACGGATTCAGGTGTCAGCCCAGGTGAGAACAGATGCTCATCCATCGCGTCCGTCGGGAATCCGAGCGAGATCAGGTGCCCGCGGCACTCCGGCCCGGACAGGCTGCTGATAGCGACGGGCCTGATCTTTGATTGCATCAGGTCGAACAAAGTCTTGCTCATTAAGCGGATGCTTCCAAGTGATATTGGCGAATCTTATAGAGCAGGGTCTTGTAGCTGATTTGCAGCTTTTCTGCGGCAATACGGCGGTTCCAGTTCGCCTGGCCAAGCGCGGTTGTAATCGCCTTGATTTCGATTTCGTCCTTGCTTGAACGAACGGCAAACTTCAAGCCGTCTTCGCTCGGCGCCGCGTTCTCATGGTTGACGACGGCCAAGGACATTGGCTTCGATTTGGTCTTTGATTCCAGCTCTACAACTGCGACCGTCTCGTCCCTCATGATGATGTAGCGCTTCACGAAGTTGCCGAGCTCGCGCAGATTGCCGGGCCAGTGATATTCGAGGCTTGCTGCGATCAACCGCGGCGAGAATCCAATCGGCTCCACGTTGTACGTAGTTGCCAGGCGGGTCGCCATATCGTTCAGCAGATAGGGAATCTCCTGACGGCGCTCGCGTAGCGGTGGAACGTGAAGGACGAACGCGTTCAGGCGATAGTAGAGGTCTTCGCGGAACGTCTTGTTCTCAATGGACTTTTCTATATCGATATTTGTCGCTGCGAGGATGCGCACATCGACCTTAGTATTGGTGCGCCCGCCCAGGCGTGAGAACGTTCCGTCCTGCAACACATGCAGCAGTTTTGCCTGCAACTGCGGACTCATCTCTCCAATCTCGTCCATCAGAATGGTTCCGCGGTCGCAAAGCTCGAATTTGCCCGGCTTCGGCTTCATCGCTCCGGTAAACGCGCCTGCTTCATAACCGAACAACTCGCTTTCGAGCAGATCGGCTGGCAGAGCAGCGCAATTTACTTTGAGCAACTGCTTCTTCGCGCGCGCGGAGTTTACATGAATCAATCGCGAGACGACTTCTTTGCCTACACCGCTCTCGCCCGTGATGAGAACCGGAACATCCGTTCTGGCGATGGTCGCCACTTGCGCGCGGATCTGGCGCATCGCCGGCGATGCGGCCAGAAAGACATACCCGTCACCAAGCTCTTCCAGAACCAATCCATCTGGAGTCTGGGCCAAGGCGAGAGTCGACTTCGATGCAAGGCACTCCGTCACTTGTGCGACGTCGTCGCGTGAAATCGGCTTATTCAGAAATGCCGTTGCGCCGGTCCTTGAAGCTTCAAGGACGAAGTCGGCGTTCGCATAGTACGAGGTCATCGCCACGTCGAAATCGAGGCGCTGCTTGCGCAGCTTCGCAAGCATCTCCAATCCATCGATGTCCGGCAGAGCAGCATCCAGAATGAGTAACTGAGGCATGAAGCCGCGCGTGTGGATCATTTCCAGGCAGGCGGCTCCCGTGGTAACGCACTTAGCGTGGAACTTCGTCGGATCAAGGAGATTGGCAAGATACTTCCCGACGGAGGGTTCACTGTCGGCGACGAGAATAGGAATACGAGAGTCCATAGGGTCCTTGGAAGATCGAATGGTTCAATAGCAATTACAAGCAATTACAGCAAATCGATAGGCGACACTGCCCCAGCAACCGGCAGGGGCACTTTATGGCAAGAGCCCACAGCCGATCCTTTGCCACTCAAACGCTTGGGGGCGCGGGCGGCGAACAAAGGCGGTCTGATTGAGAAACCAGGCAAAGCGGAACATGTGCAGCCAATTCATATGCAGCCATTTCAGAGAATGCAGTATGTGCATTGATTTGCACCCTATCAGCACTCTCTACGGTCTGACGTTGGAATTAGAAATTGAGTTGTGTGCACATTTCTTTATAGAAAATCACTCTGGAAGCGTGCGGTACTCAATTCATGCAACACCAAACTTGAACATCATCATTGCGCACATTGTTCTTTTATGACCCCTACAAAGTAGTAACCAACTTTTCGATTACCCCTCTAACTAGTTGATCACTCCCCCCAGATCTTTCCTCTGCACGCGATTTCCCTCGCCAGGCCCGGCGCTCCCATGCTTTGGCCGCCAACGTGCTACTGCCTCCATCGAGGAAAGATCGCAATGCAGATCAAGCACGAAACTACGCCGGAGGTCGTACTGCTCGGAAATTCTCCGGCCATCCAGCGCACCCGGCTCCAGCTCGAAGGCGCTGCTGTCGCAGAGGCGCCCGTCCTTATCACTGGCGAGAGCGGGACCGGCAAAGATCTGGTGGCCCGGCTGCTCCATGACAAGAGCAAGCGTTCAAACCAGCCCTTTGTAAAAGTAAACTGCCCGGCGATCCCGACCCATTTGTTTGAGAGCGAACTGTTCGGATACGAGCCCGGTGCATTCACCGGGGCAAACCACTCCAAGCCAGGCAAGTTTGAACTCGCCAACGACGGCACCATCTTCCTCGATGAAATCGGCGAACTAGCACTGCCGCTTCAGTCGAAACTGTTGCAGGCACTGCAGGACTTTCAATTCGTCAGGCTCGGCGGAGTCCAAGACAGAAAAGTCGACGTGCGCGTGATTTGCGCGACGAATCGGGATCTCACTAAGGAAATCGAAACCGGCACCTTCCGTGCCGATCTCTTCTACAGAATCAACGTTTTGCAGATTGCGATGCCTTCCCTCCGGGAGCGCGCCGAGGATGTTCCGCTCCTGATGGAGCACTTCATTCGCCTCCACAGCGACCAGTCCGGCCGCAGCACACTGCCGCTTTCGAACTCGATCATGGCGGTGCTCAACGCATATCACTGGCCCGGAAATATTCGCGAACTCGAAAACCTTGCCAAGCGGTACGTCTTTATGGGCGGCGAAGACAGCATTCTCTCTTCCTTGCGCGAACGCAGCGAAGGAAACCCATTCGCTACGGAAATGATCGACGTAAACACGCCTCTGCGCATTCAGACCAAGAAGGCCCTCCGTCATCTGGAGCGGCGCATCATTCTGCAGGTCCTGCAGGCGCATAAGTGGAATCGGCGCAAGACCGCCCGCTCGCTCGACATCAGCTACAGGGCACTGCTCTACAAGATCAAAGAAGCCGGGGTGCCACCGCTTCGCCATATCAAGAACACCGCCCCCAAGGAGGAGTAGGCAATGAAGTCCCCGAAGTACAACCAGAAGGTGTTTGCAGCAGCGGCAATATGCTGCCTTGGGTTGGGCATCTCCTCCGCCGCGCAAGAAGCGGCAAATGTAGTACCCGCCAATGCGGCAGTCAGCGGCGCAGCCACAAACGGCGCGACCAGAACGTCGCCATCGGCGTTTACAGATGCCGCCGCTCCATACCGCATCGGGGTCGATGACGTACTGACCATCAGCGTCTGGCATGAGCCAGATCTATCCCGTACGGTGCCGGTGCGGCCCGATGGCCAGATCTCTTTACCGCTTGTCGGCGATATCAAGGCCGCCGGCAAGACGGCGGTTGAACTGCAGAGCGAGTTACGCCTCTCTCTCGCCAAGTTCGTCAAAGATCCTGAAGTGAACGTCATCGTCTCCGACATTCGCAGTCAGCGAATCAATGTCATCGGCGAAGTAACCAAGCCCGGCACATATCCACTGACTCAATCCATGGGTGTCCTCGACGCAGTCGCCCAGGCGGGCGGCCTGAGGGACTTCGCGAAAAAGAAGAGCATTTACGTGTTGCGCCTTATGCCCGACGGCAGCCGCACCCGCCTGCCTTACAGCTACCAGGCTGTGGTCAAGGGTTCAAAGAATGCCCAGGAATTGATACTGCAAGCCCATGACACAGTGGTGGTCCCATGAGTAGCGACAGGGAATTACGACAAGCAAAGCGGCGGAAGATCGGGGCGCTAAGCGTCTTCGCTCTTCTGGTGTTGGTTGCTGCGCCGGGCTTCGGTCAGGTTCCCGATCCGATTTATAGTGATCCGACTGATCCCGGGTATACCGGGCCAGCTCCGGTGACCAGAGACACGGTCACCACCCCGAATCTCGGCAACGTAAACGAGAATGCCGACACGACGCAATATGTCGATCGTGAGGCGGGCCCCTTCAATCTTGGCATCGATCTCAAATCTGGCTATGGCGATAATCTCTTTAATACGCCGGGCAGCACGCAGTCCGGCTATTACACCGGCTTTGGCGTTCCTGTTGGTTTGCGCCTGAGAAGCAAGCAAACGCTGTTTAATGCCAACTACCGCATCGACCAGATCTACTACCCGCAGTTCTCAGATGTTGCCAATACCTCGCAATCATTGACAGGCCAGTTGGAGCACCACGCATCAGAACATACGAGCTACTTCTGGAATCTTAGCGGCGGGCGCATCAATAATTTCGGTCAATATCTACCGGCGTTCATTCAGATCGGCAATACGGGAGTAGCACAAGGCTCGGTTCGCACGAGCGGCTTAGAGAACGGCTACACCACCTCCAACGCCGCCAGTTCGCTCGGCTTCACGCACGGTCTCAGCGAAAGAAATCAGGTGTTCGGCACTGTAACGATTGGCTGGGTGGAGCAAGCGCAGGGCAAAGCTGACCCCGGGCAGCCGCGGCAGCTTATTCGCAGTGAAGTGGCCGGGCTCGATCTGCGATACGACCACGCAACAGGACCGCGTTCGAGCATTGGCGCTGAGGTTACCAACGTATACATCCGCGGCCTCGCTCCTCGCGGACACGATAACTACACGACTCTCTCGGCCATTTATCGTCGGACTCTGACTGCCCATCTCGATTTTCACGCCTCCGCCGGCCCGCTCTTCAGCGTTGCCAGCGGCGGAGGGGTGGGCAGCCAGCAGAACTTCACCTATGCCGCAAGCGCGAACATGGATTACAGCATCGCGCACACACGCATCGGGGTCGGGTACAACCGCGTCTTGCAGCTCGACTACATCCAGTCTGCGGTTACGGCGAATCAATTCTCCGGTATGTTTGATCGCGAATTGTCACCGACGATCGACCTCACGATCGACGGGAGATACGTCCTCTCAGATTCGTCCTCCGCGTTGCTGCGCCAGTCGCAGTTTGGCGTGGACGGCAGAATTAACAAAAGAATCGCGGCCAATATTTTGCTGTTCGTGAGCGCAACCCGCTCTCAACAAACCGCGCCGAGCGCGCTCGGCAATACCAATTCTTTCAGCCGTGACGATGTATCCGCCGGTATAACCGTGCTTTTTGGAAACCCGATTTACAGCAGAGGAGTCCACTAAATGACCCGCAAGTTGCCTGTTACCGCGACTGAATATCTCCAGCTGATGCGCCGGAGAAAATGGTGGGCCATCATCCCGATCACCGTCATTCCTGTCGTTGTGTTT
>DATMOZ010000271.1:0-6824 GCA_035567995.1 Acidobacteriaceae bacterium | reverse complement strand
CGTGGCATGGCTATCTCAGCGGGCTTACACAGGATTTATACGATGGCGTGAGGCTCGAGTCGCAGCGCCTAATGAACGTGGGTAAGTAGCGAGCCTTGTCGATGAACCCCAAACGGGCGCCGCAACGCTCGTTCCAGTATCTTCACAGATAGGTTGCACGGATGTTACTGTCGCGCGATGGCCGGAATGGCGCGATCGTTCGATGACAGTGCCGCAGCCAGGAGACGTGTTGCGCCCCATTTTCTCGCGGCACCAACTCAATTCGCATAGCAGTGCCTATGGGTGTACTTGCTCAGCCAGTAGGGGTTCCCGCGAACAGCGCCAATTGGTGGGAGAAGTTCGTAGCGCCCGCTGATCCGGATCGGTCTTGTCCCATGTGGCACATTTCACCGGTCATTGACGTGGTCGCTTACCACTTCAGCTGGGTTTGGATACTGGTGCCGATGGTAATTGCGTCGATGCTCTGGCGTGTCCCGGACTACCCCGGCGTTAATCTGAACCTTTATGCCCTGGTAATCGGCGTCAATCTCGCTCACCGTCACTTCGGCCTCCCGTATGCCTATTTCGATGACGAGATATTCCGGACTCACCAACGACAACTGACGTGGTTCCCACTTATCTGCATCGCCTTGCTGGCAGCGACACCGATGTTGCTCGACGAGGAGACCACCGGAACCATCGGGACTGGTGCGGTGACTGCGGTCGTGTTCTTTTCGGTGATGTGGAACTTGTGGCACGTCTTCATGCAGAAGTTCGGCATTCTAAGGCTTTACATGGCAAAGGACCCGGCTCCGGTCGAACGCAAAACCGCGGCCTGGGTCGATAAATATTTCGTGCTCTGCTGGTTTCCGCTCTACTTCAGTTATCTGGGTCCTACCTACAAGGCCACCATCCTTGGCAAAGGTCAGGTGATTGCCCCGTTTACGTCGGTGATCATTCAGTTCATGGAGCAACATCGGGCTTGGCTCCTTGCTCCGAGCGCGCTGGTCGCCGCGGGCGGAGTGGGCGTGTGGTTGTGGTATGACTGGCGCGCGCACCAATTCCAGAACCGTGCCCGCCTCTCGGCCGCAACCGGAACGTTGATGATCTCAACCGCGCTGTTTTGGGCGGACCCATTGAAGGCCTTCATTGCGTTCGGGTTCAGCCATGCAATCGAATACGTCACCTTCGTGTGGGCTTTCCAGAGACGGCGCTATCGACTGCCCCAAGCCAAGCCCTGCCTCATGCAGCGGCTACTGAAGCATCCGAAGATCTGGTACGCCCTTTTGATAAGCACTTTCACCACGATCGGCATCCTACAAGTACTGGGAGGCCGCACAATTCTGACCGACGCGACACCACCCGAGTTTTTCGGCATCACCCTTCGTGGGTGGATCCTGTATTACGCGGTTTACCAATCGCTGGTGCACTTCTACCTTGATGGCTTCCTTTGGAAAATGCGCCAGCCCGAAGTGAGAGCTAATATCTGAGCTGTCGCTCGACTACCCATTCAGTTCCTTGAGTAATGCCTTGGCGTCCTTCAAATCCGCAGTGTCGTAGCCCTCGGTGAACTTGGCGCAGAGCGGGACCAGAAGTCTGCACGCCGCGGCGACGTCGCCGCGGGCCTTGAGAACCTGCGCCAGGTCTAAAGCCGCGCGCAACTCCTATGCGTTGGCATTCGTCTTTTGCGCCAGCACGATGGCTTCGTGGATGTCTGCCTCCGCCGCGTCCTTGTGACCCAGTGTTAGGCGCAGCCCGCCGCGTACCCGCAGCGCATCGCCCCGCCAGGTGAGTTCCTCAGGATTTGCGATCAGAGCTTCCTCGACAGTTGCCAGCGCTTCAGTTGTCGCATCGTCGAGCGCCTGCGCCTCCGCAAGCCAGTTCAAAAGCTGTGTTGCCGTATTGCGGTTCCCGGTCTTCGCCAGCTCGCTCAATCCCCGACTGATCTGCGCAACACCTTCCGAAGGATGACCAAGGCTCGCACAGGCCCGCCCCAACGTAATCCGCGCGAACGCAGCAATTTGTGGGAATCCGTACTGCTCTGCCAAACCGAGCGCCTGAGTGGCGGAACTCTTCGCCTGGTCGGGTGTTCGGAGATAGATTTGCAGCCAGGCTGCGATGTAGTGGGCGGTGGCCAGCTCGAAGGGACTGTTCATCCGATGCGCTGCGGCGAGCGCATTTGAGCTGCGCTTGAGCGCGACATCGGCTCGACCAAGCTGCCACGCAACCAAGGCTGCATTGCCCAACAGTACGGCAGCCAAGCCTGGAAATTCACTCCATGCGAATTCGAAGAAGGGCGCGCCGCGCAGGAAGTTTTCTTCAGCGCCATTCAGATCACCGCGCCAGGTGCGCACAAGCACTTGAGCGATGTGCGCAACGCCGATACTTGGTGAGCTGCCCTCGCTCTGTGCCAGATCCAACAGTTGATCTGCAAGTGCCCGGCCAGCGATCAGGTCACCAGCAGTTACCACGACTGCCCACTCGCCAAATAAATGATGAATGACTTCTGGAAGACTGTTGGTCTTCTCGGCGAGCGCTCGAGTACGCGCGGCCGCTTGCGCTGCTTCTGGCGCTCCATACCCCCGCGTAACCTGCAACACTTGGACGAATGGCCCAGTCAATTCCAGTTCCCGAGCGTCGCGTTCGGCAGACTCTGGCAATGCTTTCAGGATTTCAAGTGCCTGCCGATACGCCTGCTCCGCCTCCCTGAAGGCACGTCGCTCGACGGCGGCGTCGGCCGACTTTCGCCACGCATCCATCGCTGGTTCGATTTCGCCCGCCTCAGTCCAATGCCGCGCGATAACTTCCGGCTCCGCATCCGCTTTCATGGGGAACTGTTCGGTTAATACACGTGCGACCGTTCGATGCAGCTCGCGACGGCGGCTCTTGAGCAGTGCATCGTAGGCCGCGTCCTGTAAGAGAGCGTGCTTAAACGAATATGTAGCCTCAGGCGCAATGCCGCTTGCATAGATCAGTTCCGCGTTAGCCAATGTTGCCAGAGCTTGCTGCAACTCAGTTTCCGGCATCATCGAAACTGCCTGGAGCAAATCGTAGGAGAATTCGCGTCCAATGACCGCAGCGATCTGCGCAACTTCTTTTGCGCGCCCCAGCCGATCCAGACGAGCCATCAAAGAATCGTGGAGGGTGTGCGGAATCTCGTGTGCTGAGGGTTGAGCATCGCCTTTCTCGAGCACAGCGCGCGTCAACTCCTCCGCGAACAGCGGAATTCCGCTGGTACGCTCGATCACCTGCCTTACGGTGTCTTCTGACAGCGCACTCTGAGCCACTACGCTTGCTACCAGTTCGCGCACTTCCTGCGCCCCCAGTCGATTCAGCGTCAACTGCGTGTGATGCGTACGCGACGCCCATGGCGGCAGAAACTCAGGGCGCGCAGTACAAAGAATAAGCAGCGGGGTGGCGGCTCCCTGTTCGAACAGCAGCTGCATCAGCTCCAGCGTAGACGCGTCGAACCAATGCAAATCTTCGACGGCCATCACGCATGGCTGGATTCGCGCCACGCCGAAAAGCCATCCTGCCAAAGTCGTTAGCAGCCGATTGCGCTTTTGTTGCGGCGCGATGGTGAGTGGCGGATATTTTTCGCCGATCGGGAGGTTCAGCATTGGCGCGATGAGTGGCAGTGCCTCATCAAGCTTCAATCCCGCGAGTCCGAGATCTCTTTCCAGTTCCGCGACCTTTTCTCCGTCCGTTATAACATCCCGTTGCGCGAAACCCTGCTGAAGCATGTCGGTGATCGCGTAGAAAGGCGTGTTCTGGAAATAAGATGCGCCGGAGCACTCGTTCCAGGTATGCGGAGTTCCTGCCAGCCGCTCTCGAAATTGCCGCACCAGGCGAGACTTGCCGATTCCCGCCTCACCGGCGATGAAGACGACTTGTCCATCGCCGCTGGTGGCGCGCTCCCAGCGGTTCCATAGAAGTCGCATCTCATCTGCGCGGCCGACAAACTGAGTGAGACCGCGCGCGGCCGATGCTGCCAGACGGCTTCGCGCGCCGCTCAACCTGAGGACTCGAAACAATTCTATCGGTCCAACAATTCCCTTGAGTTGATGCGCGCCGCGCTCGGCGACCACGAACAAACCCGAGATCAGCCGGTGGACCGCGGGAGTGATAACCACGGTGTTGGGATCCGCCGCAGACTGGACCCTGGAGGCTATGTTTGCCGTATCGCCGAAGACTTCGGAGTCGCTGCCCCCACCCTTGCCGATCACGACGTTGCCGGT
The DNA here is from genome assembly GCA_035567995.1 of Acidobacteriaceae bacterium. Taxonomy (GTDB): domain Bacteria; phylum Acidobacteriota; class Terriglobia; order Terriglobales; family Acidobacteriaceae; genus JBBPYY01. The sequence continues at coordinate 2,607 of DATMOZ010000271.1, read as the reverse complement.
ATCGATCCCGACGCGAACCGAGAGTTCGGGTTGGTTGCCCGGTCCGGCGCCGCGATTGAGCGCGCCGACCGCTTCAAGTATCGCGAGTGCCGCGCGCACGGCGCGTTCGGCGTCGTTGTCGTGCGCCTCTGGCCATCCGAAATACGCCATCACGCCGTCGCCGAGGTACTTCGCGACGTGGCCACCGAAACGTTTGATTGCTTCAGTCACTGCGCCTAGATATTCGGCTTCGACCTCACGCCATTCCTCAGGATCGAGCCGCGCGGAGATCGCGGTCGAGCCGACCAGGTCGCAAAACAAGACCGTCAGGTGACGGCGCTCGCCTATCTGCTCTCGCGCTTCGGTGAGTTGTGCGTCAGAGACTCGGCCGACGACCGGCGCACCAATTGAAGCGCCGCACTCTCCGCAGAATTTCGCAACCGAGGCATTTACCGCGCCGCATCGTGGACAACTGCGCGGAAGTGGAGTTCCGCACTCAGTGCAGAACTTCCCGCCTCCTGAATTCTCGAAGCCGCAGCTTGAGCAACGCATGGGAATTACTCGGAACTATCCCCCAACTCCCGCTTGAATCAAACCATCGCGGGCCATGCAGACTCCGCGCCTCCTAACCCTGCACACACCGATAGTTTCCCAACGTTGCCTCGTCTGGAGTCAAATAAAGCTGATCAGTCAGTGGTCAATATGTTGAACCCGGGCTCGCTGCGAGTTTGGGCACTGACATGTACATCAGTAATGATAAGCGTCGTTCCTGGCGAAACTGCTGTGCGCAAGTGTTCAAGAAATTCCGGCGCAATGGTCACTTGCTTCACCAGTGCCTTGATATCTGGCGCCGGGCCGCTGCCGAAGCTGGAGATCGATGTCCAGTCGCGGAGTCCGTTCGGGTCGAATTTGTCGAGGGCTGAGTAGACGTAGCTTCCAGAGCCCTGGGCCAAACCAGTCGAGGGCACAGCTGCGCGTCCGATCTCAATGCCATTGCGATAAACGTAAACCTGCTGATCCGCGGTACTTAATATAATAGACAATGGACCAGTCGGGGCTTTTTCCGGAATGCCACTCAAAACTGCCCGCGGCCAGAGGCGGCGTTGAGGGTGCGCCGGTCTTGCCCGATAGCAGACGTCCCGGCTCCGCCGTTTCCCCAGGCGCAAATTTATCGTCGGTAACAATTACGTTCGTACCGTTGTTTGTAATGGAATAAAGTTTTTCGGCGAAATCAATCGGCAGCCGCACGCACCCGTGCGACGCGGGATAGCCGGGTAGGCGACCGGCGTGCATGGCGATGCCGCTCCACGTCAGGCGCTGCATATGCGGCATCTTTGCCCCTTTGTAGATGTTCGATTCGTGACGGACCTTTTTCTGCAAGATAGTGAACATTCCGGTCGGAGTCGGATGGCCTTTTGTTCCGGTGCTGACAGTCGAGAAACCGATGCGGACGCCGTTGCGGTAGACGTACATTTTCTGTTCCGGAAGGCTGACGATGATCACGACTGGGCCGGCGGGTGAAATCTCGGGATGCCAGACGTAATCACCGGGCTTGAACTCGGTCGTCAACGGCTGAACGGCGCGGCCCTTTGTATGTCCAGCCCCATTTGCGGTCAGCGACGTGGTAAGAATGAGGACGAGGATGGCCAGGAGTGCGAGCTGCTGTTTCATCAAGATTGCGTATTTCGAAACACGCGGCGAGTGTTCACTCGGAAAATGGCGATACACCTCAAGACTCTGTCAGGCCGCGTTTCCGGATGCTCACCGTGAACCTCTTTCGCTGGCAACCTTCGCGTCCTCGAATGCTAGCTTTCGACTGCCGAGAGGGGGCGACGTCTGGTCAGACAGGCCCCCCGCTCGGGCCACTATTGCGCCGGATGCTGCGCGGGTGTCGCGTTGGCCTGGCTGCCGCCGTCGTTCCGCCCTGCCTGCTTGACGTCGCGTTTCTCTTGCCGGCATTCCGATCGGGATTTCTCGTCGCCGGCTTTGCACGCCTGCTTGGCGGCCCGGCCAGCGGCGCGGTTGTCGCGACGCTGGTTGCGTCGCTCCATGCCTTGCGTCTGCGCTGACGCCGATCCGATGCCAGCTATCATCACGACAGCGGCCAAGACACCAATGCCTCTCCAAAAACTCATCGTTGGTTGCATGCGGTTCTCCTTTGGTGCTGCGATCGTTCGTCGAAAAGATCGTCGAGCAAGCAGCGAACCGGGCGCGGGCACCAGTTTGTTACGACGTGCTCCGTGATTCACCCCCCTACTTGGACATCGACCATTCTTCCTCGCGGGGCGCTCCCCGTAAATCAGACTTTGGTCTGATCTGCACCGCGCGGCGAGCGCGACGAACCGCCGAAGGTAGACGGTATGTCGAGAGAGAGCCGATACGTCGGCGACCACACAAATCGGGCCGACCAGGTTTTGATAACCTAAGCGACTAAGATCGATTTGGAACGGACAGAGCGAGCGCCCGCTTGATCGCGTCCAGAAGTGGGGCTTCATCGAAGGGCTTAAGCAAGACAGCAATTGCGTCTGATTGCTGGGCCAGCGCGAGGGTTATGCGGTCGGTCCCTCCGCTAATCAGTATGGTGGGAAGAGCACGTCCACTACGTTTCAGACGCTCGCACATTTCGAT
>DATMOZ010000270.1:0-3003 GCA_035567995.1 Acidobacteriaceae bacterium | reverse complement strand
GAAATGGGCAACAATCAAGCACAAGAAGGGCGCGCTTGACGCTAAGCGCGGCAAGATCTTCACCCGTCTCATCAAGGAAATCGCGATGGCGGCGAAGTCGGGCGGCGATCCCGACATGAACCCGCGCCTGCGCACGGCGATTCTGGCGGCGAAGTCTGAGAACATGCCGGCCGACAACATCAAGCGCGCCATCCAGCGCGGCACCGGCGAACTGCCGGGCGCAAGCTATGAAGAATTTGTGCTTGAGGGCTACGGCCCGGGCGGCGTTGCTTTGCTGGCGGAAATTTCGACCGACAACCGCAATCGCACAGTGAGCGAAATCCGGCACGTGTTCGGGAAGAACAATGGCAACATGGCCGCGGCGGGCGCCGTCGCGTATATGTTCCACAAGAAGGGCGACATCATTATTCCCAAGTCGGCCGCCAAGGAAGATGATCTGATGAATATCATTCTTGAAGCAGGCGGTGAAGATTTGAAGGACGATGGCGAGAATTGGGAAGTCCTGACGGCGCCTTCCGCCTATGAAAGCATGCTCGAGGCCGTGAAGAAGGCCGGCATTACTCCCGTCTCCTCGAGTGTGAGTATGGTCCCGGATACCTACATCAAGCTGGAAGGGCAGCAGGCGGCGCAGATGATCCGTCTGATGGAAGCGCTCGAAGACAACGACGATGTGCAGAACGTGCATGCCAACTTCGACATCGATCAGAAGACTCTGGAAGAAGTTGCGGGCTGAGGTTGCTGGCTGGAGATGCCAGTGCATTTCTCTCGCTCTCAGTTCGATCGTAGAGCTGCGCTTCGAGGCGGGTGTTTTCGCATACGAGTCTCCGATCTTCTATAGCAAGCCATAGCAAACCGATTGCCGCTACTCCGTCGCCGTTTTCAACACTGCTGAGGAAAAGTCTGTGGAAAAGCGGCAACCTACTCCTGTAACCTCTTGTCAACGAACCGCTTTCGACACTCTGCACAGCCTAGGGTGCTTGCTGTATTGCGCCGCGCCGGCTTTCGGTGCACGGCTCTTTCGTAGAAACGCGGCTTGTCGCGTCTCCCGGCAGCGACTGGGTCGGCGCTGGCAAGGCGGGGCAAGCCCGGTCTCTGCACAAAGCGAGTGAAGTATCCATCTCAGTGAAGACGCGTCTCGACAAACTGCTCGTGGACCGTGGGCTAACGCCGTCGCGCGAGCGCGCGCAAGCGCTCATCCTGGCCGGAAAGGTTCTCGTCAACGAGCAGAAGATCGAGAAAGCGGGTGCATCGATTGACCCGGGCTCAACCTTGCGCCTGCTGGGCGAGGATCTCCGCTACGTCAGCCGCGGCGGGCTCAAGCTGGAGAAGGCTATCGAGCACTGGCACATCGATCTTCTTGGCAAAGTATGTCTCGACATCGGCGCTTCCACAGGAGGATTCAGCGACTGCATGCTGCAGCACGGCGCCACCAGGGTAATTGCCGTTGACACCGGTTATGGTCAGATGGATTTCGGGTTACGCAACAACCCGCGTATTCGGCTTCTGGAAAAAACCAACGCCCGCTATCTCGCGCCCGGCGATGTCGGCGAGCCCATTGACTTCACTGCCATGGATGTCTCATTTATTTCTGCCACGCTGGTACTACCGGCAGTGATTGGCGCCGCTTCCTCCAGGGCTAGCCTGACTCCCAAACTCGCTCAGCAGATTGTGGTGCTGGTGAAACCGCAGTTCGAAGCGGGCAGGGAACTGGTCGGTAAAGGCGGAATCGTGCGCGACGAATCGGCGCAGCGAGGCGCCGTGGCCAGGGTATCAGCGAAGCTCGCGGAACTGGGATGTGTGCGCTCCGAATGGATCGAGTCTCCAATCCTCGGCGGCGAAGGCAATCGCGAATTCCTGCTCCACGCAGAGTTTTCGCCGCGCGCCATCGAGTGATTCTGTACAATCGGAAGTCCGATGTCAGAATGATGTCAGAATCGAAATCAGAAGACATGCCCGAGTCTCCACAAAACTCATCCGCCCAGAAAGTCGTTGCCATCCTTTCGAAGCCGGACCGTCCCGAGCTATCCGAAGCGCTGCCGGCGCTAGAAAAATGGCTCCAGCAGCACAACTACATGGTAGTGGTGGACCAGGGAAGCACCGCCTACTTCTCGGCGTCCAACGTGGTGCCGCGAAACGAGTTGGCCGACCGGTCGCCGAATCTGGCTCTGGTGCTCGGCGGCGACGGTACGCTGCTTTCGGCGGCGCGCGCGGTTGCGAAAGCCGGAACCCTGATCCTCGGCGTCAACCTCGGCACTCTCGGATTCATGACCGAACTTCCACTGGCTGACTTGTACCCCGCTCTAGACGCGATCGAGAAAGGGCACTATATCGTCGACAACCGGTCGATGTTGAGTTGCTCGCTGGTGCGCGGCGGCGGGATTGTCGCCACTCACACCGCCCTGAACGAACTAGTGGTGAGTAAAAGCGCTATCGCGCGTTTGAATCACTTCGAACTTTTCGTGGACAGGGAGTTCGTTTCCAGTTACAAAGCCGATGGCCTGATCATCGCGACCCCGACCGGCTCTACCGCGTATTCTCTCGGAGCGGGTGGGCCGATCCTCGAACCGGACGTGGATGCTTTTGTTATTACACCGGTCTCGCCCCACGGATTGACGCACCGCCCGGTAGTTGTGCGAGATACGGTAGAAATCGAAATCCAGGTTATTACCAGGGAGGAAGAGGCGTATCTGAGTCTCGATGGACAGGTCGGCATGCCAGTGCGGGACGGCGATATCGTGCGCTGCGTTAAAGCGGAACACCCGGCCCGGCTGTTACGTTTTCAGAAAACATTTTTCGAAACGCTCGCCACCAAGCTCAAGTGGGGAGAGCGCTGACCACGGGGCTCCAAACGCTGACCAATCCGCTCTCTGGAGAAACCATGAAGCGATGTTTCCTGCAAATCGTCGTCGTCGTTCTCGCTTGCGCGCTGTGCAGCTTTGCGCAAACTGGAGCGGCCGCGGACTTCATCATCCAAAACGCGCACATCTGGACCGTCGATCCGTC
>DATMOZ010000269.1:0-5427 GCA_035567995.1 Acidobacteriaceae bacterium | reverse complement strand
CGCTTCTTCGAGCGCCAGGCAGCCGAGAAACAGCGCCTCGCAGAGGCTGTAACCGCCTAGCGCACAGTGGAGTGACAGCGAGATGCAGATCGAATTCCTGCCGCTGCTCGAAACCCAGAGATCGCTGCTCGATCATCCGCGCGGCTTCGAACGCTTCCGCAAATATCTCGAAACGATGATCGGCGCAGATGGCGAACCCGTGCTGCCGCTGATGGCGTTCAATCCGATGGCGAAATCGCATGTCGCCGCGGTGCTCGACAATTTGATCGAGGTCGGTGCCGAGACAGCGGCCCGCGAAGCAGCTGCAACCGGCGGCGCTCGTCTCGCAGCCGAGCCCGGCGCCTACAAGCTCGGCCTCGTGCTTGCCGACGACTCGCATGGCGGCTGGACCAATCGTTATTGCGCAGAAGCGTCCCACCATTTTCAGCCGCACGGCGAGAACAATCTCGGCTTCATCACGGTCTTACTCTGGACCAGCAGCGTCGTCGATCCTGATCTTGTTCGACACGAGACGCTGATGGCCATCTACCGGCGCGCTTGGATCAACCGCTGCGGCGAGCCAAAAACGCTTGGAGCGATGCTCGATCTTCTCGGCTGGGCGCACACCTTCGCGGCTGGCAGCATACCCTTGCCGTGTGGGATTTCAATTCCAGCCGAGCAAATCCTCATGCAGCATCTTGACAGCGACCACTACCCAACTATCATGGCTTGTCTTTACGGCGACGCGGCCGCCACTTCGCTCGGCTATGCGACGTTGGGCTTGCCCGACTGCGCTGGCTTCCGCTACGCTGCGACCGCGGAAAAATATTCCGACGATCCGCTTATCGCACTCTCCGGCCACGCACCGAGCACTCACGAAGTCCATTGACCCACGTCGAAAGCTATGTGCAGACGGGCCTGACGTATAGGAGAACTATATGAGCCGTGTTTTCCGTTGGACCTGTTCATTCGCTCTCCCGGTCATTCTTTCCACGCTGGCCCTTGCGCAACCACCTGCCGCCGGCGCTGTCGACCATCTGCAACCGATGCGATGGATGGTCGGAAAGACCTGGACCTCCGATGCAGTCGACCCCTCCTCGGGCAAGAAGACGCACATCGAAAGCGTCATGCGCACATCGCCGAATGGTGCCAGCATCGAGTTCGTGACCACCTTCGACGCCAAGCCGCACTACAACGGTTTCTACGCGTGGGATCCAGCGACAACGCAGATCCGCTTCTGGTACACCAGCTCAGAGGGCGAGTTAACGCAGGGAACTGCCGCACCTGAAGGCGACGGACTGCTCCAGACATTCACCATCACCGGCGTCGATGGCAAAGTGTCGCCACTCCGCTCGCATGTGAAGCCCGTCTCTGCCGACGTCTATGACTGGAACGTCGAAGCAGAACGCGATGGAAAATGGGTTGAACTGATCCGTCTCCGCTACACACGCAAAGCATGACAAAGCCGCACCGCGTCACACTGCCGAAGCTCTACGCAATTCTTGATGCAGACCTGCTCTCGCGGCGAAATATCTCGCTGGAGACGTTCTCCCGCGACCTCTATGCTGCGGGCATTCGCTGCATGCAGTATCGAGACAAAGCCGCGCCGTCGGCGAAGCTGCTCGCGGCGGCGCGCATGCTTCGTGCCTCTCTACCCGACGATGTTCTGCTGTTCCTCAATGACCGCGCCGACATCTGCGCGTTGAGCAATTGCGCAGGACTCCACATTGGGCAGGAAGATCTGTCTCCCGCAGGAGCGCGTCGCGTCATCGGCACTGGACCTCTGCTGGGAATCTCAACGCACAATGAATCACAGATTGCGATCGCGAACGAAGCCGACGTCGACTACATCGCGATCGGTCCCGTCTTCGCAACAACGTCCAAGGCAAACCCCGATCCCGTCATCGGACTCGAAGGCGTGCGCCGCGCACGTCGCCTCACCAGCAAACCGCTCGTCGCGATCGGCGGCATCACGCAATCGAATGCGCGCAGTGTCATCGAGGCCGGCGCAGATTCGATCGCAGTCATTTCCGCACTGGTGCCGAACGATCAGAACGGCTCCACGCATAAACTGGCAGAAGACTTTCTCAATTTTTTCCTGTAAAACGAATTGCAACCCTAAGCAAAGTTGTTTCGCACGGTTACAGCTCTTCCGGAGGCACCTTCCAGCAAATGTCGAATCTGTGGGCGAAGAAACCGATTAACGCTCTCATCGCCGAATCAAAACAGCAAAACGAACACACTCTCAAGCGGTCACTAGGCGTTTTTCAGCTGACAGCCCTCGGCATCGGCGCCGTCATCGGTGCCGGCATCTTCGTTCTGTCCGGCCTTGGCGCTCACTACGCGGGCCCCGGTCTTATGCTGTCCTTCGTCATCTCCGGTCTCGGCTGCGCGTTCGCGGCACTCTGCTACGCGGAGTTCGCGGCTATGATCCCGCTCGCCGGAAGCGCATATACATACGCCTACGCCACACTCGGTGAGTTCATCGCATGGATCATCGGTTGGGACCTCACGCTTGAGTACGCAATGGGCGCCAGCACTGTCTCCTCAGGCTGGTCCAATCATTTCATCGAGCTGCTCAGAATCTTCCACCTCAAAATGCCGCTCTGGCTTGCATACGATCATTGGACGGGCCTGCGCACGGCGCTTGACTCGGTCGCCCGCCAGCAGGTTCTTACCACTTACCCGTCGCTGCTGCCCGGCACGCAGGAATTTTTGCAGCGCTTAAACGAAATCAAGTCCGCTCCATCTCCCGATCTGATGGCGCGTGCGCATGAGCTCCTCGCCGCACCGCATCTCTTCGGCGTGGAAATCGGCCTCAATCTGCCCGCGTTCCTCATAGCTCTGGTCATCACGGCGATCCTCGTCATCGGTATCAAAGAGAGCGCGCGGTTCAACGCCACGATCGTTGTTATTAAGGTTGGCGTCGTGCTGTTCGTCCTCGCCCTCGGCTTGAAGTATGTCAACCCCGCCACCTGGGGCCATGACTGGCACTCCTTCGCTCCGATGGGCCTCTCCGGCATCGGCGCGGGTGCAGCATACATTTTCTTCGCGTACATCGGTTTTGACGCAGTCTCTACCACCGCGCAGGAAGCGAAAAATCCGCAGCGGGACTTGCCTATAGCCATCATCCTTTCGCTGGTCATCTGCACGCTGCTCTACATCGGTGTGGCCGCCGTCCTGACCGGAATGGTGCCATGGCGCGAAGTGAACATCGAAGCCCCAATCGCGCGCGCTTTTCTTGACCGGAATCTCGCGTGGGCCGCCGACATCATCACTGCAGGCGCGCTCGCCGGACTCACCAGCGTCATGCTCGTCATGCTGCTCGGTCAGACGCGTGTCCTCTACGCCATGGCCAATGACGGCCTGCTCCCCAGCAAGTTCTTCGCGGACGTTCACCCCAAATTCCGCACTCCATACAAGAACACGATGCTCGTTGGCCTGCTTGCCGCTATCGTCGGCAGCATCACCCCGATCGAGGACATCGGCAGGATGGTGAACATCGGCACTCTGCTCGCCTTCGTCATCGTCTGCATCGCCATTCTGGTGTTGCGCCACAAGAACCCCGACCGGGTCCGCCCGTTCAGGACACCCTGGGTCCCGGTTGTCCCCTTGCTGGGCATCCTGTTCAACGGCTACATGATGTACAAACTGGGCTGGGTCAACTGGGCGCGCTTGTTTCTCTGGCTCGGCATCGGCCTCGTGATCTACTTCGCCTACGGTCGCAAAAACAGCCGTGTACAGCAGATGCCGGTAGAGGAAACCAGGACCATTCAGAACTAGCCAAACTATTGTTAACAAAGGAGGTCGGCCATTCGCCGGCCTTTTTTTCTGGCTACTGTGCAACGCACGTCGCACCCGCCGACTTCTAACTCCCCTAGCTAGTTTGAAAGGAGAATTTCCTTGAAAAAATTCCTGATGACGTCTGTTGCAGCAAGTGCACTGATCGCCGGCCCCGCATTCGCACAGCAGTGGGATCATCCGCCAGACCCGCCAGCAGGGTACAGCGACTACTATCACGATGCCACCGGTTCACCCGACGTGGCGGCCCGCTACGGCTACCGCGCCGGATACGACGACGGGGTCTCTGACAAAGCCAAGGGCCATAGCTTCCGGCCCACCGAAGACGACAATTACAAGCATGTTCCGGATATTCACGATGCTGGAATGAACCGGCAACACGCCAAAGACCGCTATCGTGAGGCGTACGTCCACGGCTACGAACATGGCTACGGTCCGCATTCCTAGGACGTCTACCCTGAGAAACGGGTCCACCCGCTTGACACGGCTGGTATCCTGAATCGGGTAAAAAGCCCGGCGCGAGCGCCGGGCTTTTTTATGCGAACTGCTCGATTTGGTATACGCGAGTCTGGACTTGGGCAGGCCGAAGTCCAGACCTATGTCACATGGTTTGAAGACTTTGCGACTTTTCAGTACCCAGGGGGATACTTGGCTTACAAGCCGAGCGCCAGGCCACGCTTCGATTTTGTGTCCGAAGCGATTTCGCCGTCTTTGATGTGAACTACGCGATGTGCGTATTCCGCGATGTCAGGTTCGTGCGTGACCAGGACGATCGTGTTGCCCTTGGCGTGAAGATCGTCAAACAGCGCCATGATTTCATCGCCGGTCTTTGAATCGAGATTGCCGGTTGGTTCGTCCGCAAGAATGATGGAAGGCCGGTTAACCAGGGCGCGCGCAATTGCCACGCGCTGCCGCTGACCACCTGAAAGTTCGTTGGGCTTGTGCTCCATGCGATCTTCCAGATTGACATTGCGCAAGGCCTGCCTCGCGCGTTCGAGACGTTCCGCCGCGGGTGTGCCGTTGTAAATCAACGGCAACTCCACGTTGTGAAGGGCAGTCGCACGTGCAAGCAGGTTGAATGTCTGAAACACAAACCCGATCTCGCGATTGCGAATGCGCGCGAGTTCATCGTCGTTAAGCTCTGAAACGAGGTGGCCCGAAAGCCAGTATTTTCCCTCGGTCGGCGAGTCCAGACAGCCGATCAGGTTCATCAGTGTCGACTTGCCAGACCCCGACGGACCCATAATCGCCACATATTCGTTGTGCCGAATGCGCAGGTTCACGCCGCGCAGCGCGTGCACCTGCTGTTCGCCCATGACGTATGTCTTCCACAGGTTGTCCACGACGATCACATCCCCTGAGGCGGGTGCGTTTAGCGCGGACGTCTGCGCAGTCAAGCTTTGCGTTGCCATGCACTCTCCTTTACGACGATGAACCGTCGCCCTCAGGTTTCGTCTGCGGCGATGTGTCTCGTTTCACAGGCGTGCCACTCTTCAGCGACTTCAATACTTTATAACTGCCAATCACGATCTCGTCGCCTTCTTTCAGGCCATTCGTGACCTCGATATCTGTGGCACCTGTTATTCCGGTGGTGACAGGCACGAACTCCGCTTTCGTGGTGCGCTTCGCGGCCTTCAACACATATAC
>DATMOZ010000268.1:0-4777 GCA_035567995.1 Acidobacteriaceae bacterium | reverse complement strand
TGAACACCTACGGCGGAGCGTTCCTGGAGGACAAACGCAAAGCCAACAACGAAGTGACTGCAGCACTCTTGGCAGCGAATTTTGATGCTGTGGGGTTTTGTGGGGGCGCCGTCGCGGCTGATTCAGCGTAACTTGTTGATTTTTTTGGCTCCTCAGGTAGGACTCGAACCTACAACCCTTCGGTTAACAGCCGAATGCTCTGCCATTGAGCTACTGAGGAGTGGAATGGCGGGCCTGCTTCTCTAAGGTTAACAAAGCCGCACAGCAGCGTCAAAAAAACTCGCCCTAGCGCATCGACGGAGCGACCAGCAAAGCTTCCGCCGCTTCCCTGCCTGAGCGCAACGCTCCCTGAATCGAAGACGTTCCCAGGTAATCTCCGCAAGCGATGACCGCATCCCCCGCAAGCCGTTGAAATGTTGGCTCAGTCCAGGACGCCGTTTCCTGCCACGGTAATGCGTGCGTCAGAAAGTTCGCTCCCATCAGGCGCCAGCGGTTTGCCGGCGGCCCAAACCACTTCGCCAGATGCGCGCGCACGGCGTCTGCCAGCATCTTTCGCTCGTGCTCAAGATAGGGCGCTTCGCCAACGACGTTGGCACAGATCAGATGCACGCCCGCGGGCGCGTAGCTCGGCGACACATTGGTCATCACTGCCGCGTGGTTGACCGGACCTGCGCTCTGTCCCTCGCCGTTCAGCAACAGGATCGGATCACGCATAGGCTCGTTATCAGCGGCAAAATGAAAAGTAGACGTACGGTTCCAGCGCACCGCCGGAACGCCACGCACTTTCAACCCCAGAGATTCTTCGGTCAACTTTCGGGCAGTCGCGCCGTCTGCTGCGATTACAAGGCTTCGCGATTCCAGCTTCTCTCCATTTGCAACGGTGACAGTTACACTCCGCTCACCCAGAGCAAAGCAGTCCACCCGCGAGCGCATCGCAAGCGTACCCGCAGGGAGCGCGGCCGCCATCTGCAACGGAATCTCGCCAATGCCATTCGCAGGCACGGTCACCGGCGAGAGAGAAAACGTCTGGAACATGTACTCCATCCAGCGGCTCGAAGTACTCAGGTCCCGCTCCAGAAATATCCCACCAAAGAACGGTTTAAAAAATCGTTCAATGATCCGCCGTGAGAATCCATACGCCTGCAGGTATGCCAGCGCAGTCTGTTCCGGAGCCGCAAACAGCTCTGCGGCTGCGGCGCGTGCCAGCCGGAATCGCATTCGAGCCACTAGCAGTTTGTCTCGCGGAGAGATTATCGGATCAAACAATAGGGGAAGCGCGCCCCACGGGTCGCGAAAAGGGTCTGCGAAAGAGTGAAAGCGCCCGCCACGAAAAACAAGGGCGCCTGGCAGAAATTCCCGCAAGTCGAGCGCTCGATAGTCCAACTGCCGCTTTGTCTCGGGATACCCCGTCAGCAGTACCTGAAAGCCGCGATCGTAGCGGAAGCCATCTTCTACCTCGGTCCGTACACGTCCTCCCGCACGGTCTTCACACTCAAGCAGGGTGACTTTCAAACCACGGTCTGTCAGAGCCCGGGCACAAGCAAGCCCCGCCAGTCCTGCCCCAATCACCATCACGTCGCGCATTGGCGCAGTATAAACAAGCGGCTCCAGTGCCCTGCCTCCTAATGCTCTCAAGATCGGCAATCGCCTGGAAATGGCGCGTCTGCGGCGTCTTTCGCGAGAGCCAACCATTTCCGCCCACAAGGCGCGGTGGAGTTACGATTGAGCTAGGTGAATTCTGACATGACACGACCAGCAACCCCTCGAATTTCTCGCCTCACAAGGAACCAGGTCGACTCGAAGTCCGGAGAAATCTTCGACCGCATGATGCAGCAGCGCGGCAATGTGCCCAATATGTTTCGCACTTTGGCGCATCGGCCGGAAATCTTTCAGACAGCAATTGCCCACTTGGAAGCCGTTATCAACACCGGCACTCTTTCACCCAAGCTGAAGGAACTAGTCGTTGTTCGCACGTCACAGATGAACGGCTGCGAATATTGCCTCGCATCGCACTCGCGTATCGCCATCAAGCTTGGCTGGACCCAACAACATCTCGACGAAGCCGCAAATTTCGGCAGCAGCACGCTCTTTACTCCAATGGAAAAAGCAGCGCTGCATCTGGCCGAACGCATGACCCTCAATGAAGCCCCCGTCACGCAGGACGAATTTCACTCTCTACGCGAGTTCTTCTCAGAGGGCGAAATCGTCGAACTGATGGCCGCCTGCGGCCTGTTCAACTATTTCAACCGCTTCAACAACTTCCTTGACATGGAGCCCACTAAAAACGCATCCGAGACAAGCGCCTCAGAGCCGGCCCTCCTAGAACATCAGCACCACGAGGTGGTAGCTCGAAAATGACCCCGCGTCGTCGCTGTCACATGCGCCGATCGTTGCATCGTGATAGCGCCCGCTCCCAGCAGCGGCGGCCAGTTGGTTAGGCAGCAGGCTCAGGTCGTGGGTCGTGTATCGCATCGTGAAGCGCGGCTGTCGTTCTCCCTTCGCAGCGCGCCCGCCGTCGCAGATGCGGCGAGCTTCTTCTTTGTATGGTGCGATGACCAGTCCGCGAGCGGCAACCATCCTTTCGACGCGCCGCTCCTGTTCACCGAGGGAAAGATTTTCAACGCCGCGCGCGAAATCCTCGACCGCATACGCCCGCCCATTCACTCTCACCACCGCTACACCTAACTCGGTCATGTTCGGGTCCAGAATGTTTGCGCGGTGTCCCGGCGAATGCATCCACTGGTCGTGAATGCTGTCTGCCGTTCCGCTGAACGCGACGTTCTCCGCCACTGCGCTGAAACGCGCGCCCTCGGCGCTAAAGCGCTCAGCCAGGTCAGGCTCGCCGGGGTACTGATGTGAAAGTGAACCATTGGCCGCCATGCGCTCCGCATGTCGCTCGGCGGCACTCGCCAGCGCATTGTCCCACTTCAGCGGAGCCAGGCCGATCCGCACGCGCTCCTGATTCGCGAGATCAAAAAGACGTCGCGAGCCATCGTCGCGCAATCGCGTCGAGTCTGCACCGTGCGCCGCAGAGGAGGCCACACACAACGAAACAAGGACAACAAACAACACCAGCGGGGAGCGCATATTCAGCTGACACCAATCTTCAATCAGGTTTTGTTACATCTTGTAGCAGAAACACCATTTCGCCGCATGAGTTTCCCAGCACATTAGTTTTGCGCTGTAGCTGATGCGGTACTCTACTCGCGTGATCGGAAACCCGCGGCTCAATCGACTGCTGACTCTCGCGCGCGCCCACCCACAGGCTGCCTTCGGACTGCTGCTGCTCCTCATCTTCACCATCGCCGCCCTCGCCGCGCCGTGGCTTGCACCCAGCGATCCCGCCGCGCTCGACCTGAATCATCGCCTCGCATCACCGTCGCACCAGCACTGGTTCGGCACCGACGAACTTGGCCGCGATATCCTCTCTCGCACCCTGTTCGGCGCTCGACTGTCGCTCACGGTCGCCGTCTGCGTGGTGGCCTTCTCACTCTCCCTCGGATTAATCGCCGGCGGCATCGCTGGCTACTACGGCCGCTGGATCGACACGACGCTCAATGTCTTCCTGATGAATGCATTCCTCGCGCTGCCCGGTCTGCTACTCGCGATTGCGTTCGTGGCGTTCCTCGGGCCCGGCCTGTGGAATCTGATTCTCGCCCTCTCTATTGGCGGCTGGGTCGGCTACGCGCGTCTCGTCCGCGCTCAGGTTCTGGCCGTCAAAGAACGCGAATTCGTCGAAGCTGCACGAGCTCTCGGCGCCAGCGATCTGCGCATTTTCTTCCGCCATATCCTGCCCAATATTGTTCAGCCGGTCATCGTACAGGCCGCCATCGGCATGGCCGGAGCGGTTCTCGCCGAAGCCACTCTAAGTTTTCTCGGTCTCGGCGTTCCTCCGCCCGCAACAAGCTGGGGAGCAATGTTGAACGATGCGCGCTCGCATCTCTTCGAATCGCCGCACATGGTCTTCTTCCCTGCAGCAGCCGTCATGCTCTGCGTTTTGTCCTTCAACTTCATCGGAGACGCCCTGCGCGACTACCTCGATCCGCGCACGCGGTTGAGCGTCGGACTTTAATCAAGCGAGATTCCCGGCAATCGTCATCCAGCCATGCAAACCCCGGCCCGCCAGCACCGCAGGCAACAGATACCGCATCATGGAACTCAATCTAATATGCGTATTGGCGTCATCTCAGACACCCACGGCCTCCTTCGCGCTGAAGCTCTCCATGCGCTCACTGGTGCGGAACACATTCTGCACGCGGGAGATGTTGGCGACATCGCGATCCTCGATTCCCTTAGAGCCATCGCGCCAGTCACCGCAATTCGCGGAAACATCGACACTTCGGGCGCCTGTGCCAGGCTTCCCGCTACGGAATACATGGAATTGGCCGGCGCATCCTTCTATCTCATTCACAACCGGCACGACCTCGACCTCAACCCATCTGCCGCCGGAATCTCCTGTGTCGTCAGCGGCCACTCCCATCGCGCGGTGATCGAAACCCACAACGGAGTGCTCTTCCTGAACCCCGGCAGCGCCGGCCCACGCCGTTTCTCATTGCCCCTGACGGTAGCTCTTATCGACGCTGACGCCGGAAACCTTAATCCCAGAATCATTTCTCTGGAACCGGCCTGACCCGATCCGCGTAATATTCTTGAGAACCGTGCGGAGGCGCATATGTTCACCTTGCTCTTCTTGTTTCTCCTCTATTTCCTTCCCGCGATCATCGCGGCACAACGCGACCACCCGAGCCGCACATCGATCCTGATCGTAAACACATTC
>DATMOZ010000267.1:0-5033 GCA_035567995.1 Acidobacteriaceae bacterium | reverse complement strand
GTGAATTATGCGATCGGGATCGACGGCGTGCGCGTCGCAATGTTCCTGCGCGAAATCGAGAACGGACGCTACCGCGTCAGCCTGCGTAGCAAGGGCGACGTAGACGTGGCCGCTGTTGCGGAACGCTTTGGTGGCGGAGGTCACAAAAACGCCAGCGGCTGCACGACTGCCGGACCGCTGGACAGTGCGGTTAAGACCCTTATGGAACAGGTGCGCCCGCTATTCTGATGACGTTCTCTGGTCCACACCATCTGTTAGCCTTATCCACGAATTCCGCATGAGCGACGAACTACGTCAATCCGAGGCGAACCCGCCCGTACCGCGGAAAGCTTCCCGCAATCTGTTACCCGACTTCCTGCGCTACGCGTCTTTGAGCGGAGCGACGGAAGCCGCGGTGTTGGTACTGCTGACGACATTTCTGCTCGGTTTCGGCTTCTTTCCAGTTCTTGGCGGCGGACCGAATGGATGCGTGATCGGTCTGGTTGGCGCAGACGAGCCGCGTTACGCTCAGGTTGCTCGAGAGATGCTTGAGGTAATCGATAAACACTGCGCACCGATTAAGAATGAGCCGTCGCTGTGGATCGTGCGCCGCGTAAAGCTGACCGCCTGTGAAGCGACGCACTCCGTCACGCCGCTGCTCTGGGGCAAGCCCTGGTTGGAGAAGCCGGCGCTCTATTACTGGCGCGCGATGCTCGCGTTTAAAGAATTCGGCGTGCACGACTGGGCGGCGCGGTTCCCGTCAGGCAGTTTCGCATTTGTGCTCATCGCGCTGACCTATCTGCATATGCGACGATTCCGCCCGGGAGCACATCTTGATGCGGCGCTGATCACTGCGTCCTGTGTTGGCATCGTCAGCTTTGCGCGCGGCGCTTCGACCGATATGCAGATGGCTGCTCCGTTCTGCATCGCGATGCTCGGCTGGTACGCGTGGTACGAGACGGGAAAGAAATTCTGGCTGTTTGATTTGTATTTCTTCGGCGCCCTGGCGACGCTCGCGAAGGGGCCAGTCGCGCCGTTTATGGCGTTCGCCATTATCTTTTTGTTCACGGCGTTGCGTCGAGAGTGGTCGCTGCTGCGACGCACCATCTGGATTCCGGGCATCGCGCTTTACCTCGCGATGGTGCTGCCGTGGTTTATTGCGGTGCAGCATCGTAACCCGCAGTTTTTGCGACAATTCTTTCTCGAGCACAACATTGAGCGCTTTGCGACAAACCGGTATCAGCACACTCAGCCGTTCTGGTACTACATCATGGTTCTGCTGCTCGCGCTTCTGCCCTGGACAGTGCTCGCGCTCACCGCGCTGTGGGATTCGATCAAGATTGCGATGGACGAATGGCGTGCGCGCCGGCGGAGCAATCGATATCTAGGTCACCATCGGACAGGGGATGCGTTTCCGGAGTTTCTCGTCTTGTGGGCGCTTTTCCCCGTGCTTTTCTTCTCGCTTTCGAGATCCAAGTTGCCGGGCTATATTCTTCCAGCGATTCCGCCAATCACCATTCTCACCGGCGATTATTTGCACCGCATCCGACGGCGCGGTCTGCCGCCGGGTCTGCTGATTCCGCATGCGTTTGTTACCGCCATCATGACCACGGGGGCGCTGTTATTGCCGTACCGTATCGTGCACCCGGAGGCGTGGCCGCCGGCGCACATCCTGATCGGAGCAATCGTTGTTGGACTCGCTGCGGCATTGCTCATACTTGTTATCGTCGCGCGGTTTGGGATTACACGCCTTAGATTCGCAACATTGATTCCAGTCGTCATCATCCTTTTTTCGTTGCTGGGCGACTATACGTTCATCGGCCAGGCAGCGCACTTGCGCAACGGTCATCTGCTCGACCTGACGTACTCCGCGCGACCCATGGCGCACGCGCTGGCGGTTGTTCCGAATGCGCCGCCGGTGGTCGCGGTGTATCGCGTGCGACGCGATATGGAATACGGCCTTTCGTTTTATCGCAACCAGCAGGTGAAGAATTACGATGACGGTATTCCTGCTGAGGCTCATCTTCTTGTCGTCAGGCGGAACGCGGTGAATGATTTGACTGAGAAGCTGTCAGGCCGCTCGTACGAGCTGATCTTCCTTTATCCCGCACAAGACCTCTCCGTCTTTTTGGTGGATGCCGCGGAGTAGGCTTGCCAGCGGCAATTCGGGTGCCGTACGCTCAGTCTCGTCGCGGCATTTCGCCACTGCCCGGCACCCCAATATGGCGGCACTCTCAGAAATCGCGGACGTACAAATTCTGGACCTGCGGCACTTCAGCGCGCGCGAACTGCGGCCCGTGCTGGAAGAGGAAAGCCGCATGTGGAGCAAACTGCTGCGCTGGGACTATCGCAGTTCTGCTGAACTGCTGTTGCAATATCTCGACTCTCGCGTGCTGCCCGGTTATGTCGCGTTGCATCAGGGGCGCGTGTGCGGCTATGTCTTCTGCGTGTATGAAGGTGCGAAGGCGGTCATTGGCGATGTATTCGTGTCGGCGTACGCGGGCCTCGCGGAAGCTCCAGCGGCGGTCGAGGACATTCTGCTCGAGCACCTGCTTGAGACGCTGACGCATTCGCCCGGCACTGACCGCATCGAAGCGCAATTACTGCCGCATAGGAGTGGCACGCACAGCGATGTTTTTCTGCGTCGGGGATTTCGCATCTATCCCAGATTATTTCTTGAGGTCGCCCTTTCGCGGCCTGAGGCGGCATGGGCTGCTCCACACGGCATCACGATTCACTCGTGGAGCGACGAAGATTTCTCTGCTGCAGGGCCGCTGATTTCGTCTGCGTACTCCGGCCATCTCGACAGCTTGATCAACGACCAATACAGATCGCTCACCGGGTCTTTGCGCTTCCTGCACAACATCGTGCGTTTTCCCGGTTGCGGGCTATTTGACCCCGCGTCGTCCTTCATAGCTCTAAGAAATGATGGGGGCGAACCGGTCGGATTGGTGCTCTGCTCTAAAGTCTCTGAGCAGGTGGCCCACGTTACCCAACTATGCGTGGCGCAGAACGCGCGTCATTATGGACTGGGTTCATCGCTTCTGCGGGCGGCGGAATCGAACCTGAGAAAGCGCGGCTTCGATGCGCTAACGCTGACCGTCACTGAAGCGAACGAAAATGCCGTCGCACTGTATCGGCGCTTCGGTTTTGAAGAGCGCCACAGATTCGACGCGATGGTGTGGGAACGCGACCAGTAGCTGCGTTAGTGGCGAATGAGAAACATCACCCAGCCTGCGACGATCGCACCAACGACGAAAAGCACGAAGCAGAAGAGACCGTAGCGCACCATCTCGCGCGGTGTCGTGCGTTGCGTGATACCGAAGACCACGGAGACACAAAGCGAGAACAGCAGCACAGCGCTGAGGTGTGAGAGGTGCATCATGCTTTCTTTCCCATCGCGATGCCATGCGCGTCGACGGCTGCGACGATATTGAGGAGGCCGGCGACGACGATAAATTTCGTTCCGTAGTCAGCGGTGACGACTTGTACCGCGACATCTCCCCAGCCAGCGATACGTGCCAGTGCGTATAGCCCCGCTGCTCCAAGGTCGCCGACGAAGCCGAGCATGTCGAGCAGCTCACCGGTGTTGAGCGAGTAGATCTTGCCGCCCATCGCAAGCCCGGTGAAAAACAGCGTGGTGATCGCGATGAAGATCAACGCGCCGCGCAGCCAGCGACGCTGGAGAAGGTGACCGCCGCCGGGGATGATCCATCCCACGATCAATGCGAGCAGCGCGCGGGTATTTCGTTCTGAATTTGTCTGGGGTGTTGCCTGTGCGCGAGTTGCCATTCCTGTCCGACTATACCAGTTCGATTTCGACTAGAGAGGTCTGCACCCGGCCTGTGACATCGGCGCGGCCGGCGCGGGCGATCATGTTCACTTCGCTGCGGACGCCGAACTGGTTTTCTCCCGCAGGCAGATAGATTCCCGGCTCGACGGAGAAGCATGTGTCGGGCAGAATCAGGCGCTCGTCGTGTGTCTCAAAATTGTCGAGATGCGCGCCGTTGCCGTGAAGATCTGTTGCGATGTTGTGCCCAGTTCGATGCGTGAAGTACGGGCCAAAGCCGGCATCGTTTATGACGTGGCGGGCCGCATCGTCGGCCTGCCAGCCGGCGATCGGACTGTTACCGGCGAAGGATGCCTGCACGGTTTTGATGGCCGCGTCACGCGCCGCGCGCACGGTGTTGAAGACCTGCTGCTCACGGTCGGTCGGCTTGCGCCCTACAACGGCGGTCCACGTGATGTCGTACCAGATGGACCCGGGATCCGGCTCTCGCGCCCACATGTCAATCAATACGAAGTCGCCCTTACGGATCTGGCGAGCCCTTTCTGCGGTGGGATCGTAATGCGAGTCCGCGCTGTTTTCGTTGATGGAGACATTCGGCCCTGAATCGGTCGTCAGGCCGACGCGGGTGAAGGCCTCGCGCATCCAGAGGACCATGTCGTACTCCGTCACAGCGCCGCGCAACACGCGTTGACCAATCTCGCGCCAGGCAGCGGTAAGAATCTCGTCCATTTTCTTCCGTGCTGCGTGGTGGCTCGCGATCTGATCCGAGGTGAGCACTGCCTCGAACTGGCTGATCAGGTTCGCCGAGCTAACGATGTTCTTGTCGAAGCTGCGCAGCACCTCGATGGTTCCGGCGTCGACCAGCGAAACATACATGATGGTGTTGCGCGGCGAGTACTGCATCGCGATGTTCTTATACGGTGCGACAAGTGCCTGCAGCGAGCCTTCGAGTTCCTGCCATGTGGAGTAGAGCGTCTTCTCGCCGGGCAGAGTGTCGAGCCTGCCCTGCTCGATGCGGTGTACCAGCTTCCGTGGCTCCCCGTGTGCCGGCACCAGGTAGTACCAGCGCCGCGTAACGTGTAGCGACTCACTCAAACCGAGGATGCGATAGGCAATGGGATCGCGGTGGTGATGGTCGTAAAAGAGCCATGCGTCGAGATTTTGTTCACGCAGAGCTGATTGGATTTTGTCGAGATTCATCGTTGCCTCAATGCTAGCGCACGAGGCCGTTATGGACTACGCGCGATGGTGAGATGCTAAAGCC
>DATMOZ010000266.1:0-27237 GCA_035567995.1 Acidobacteriaceae bacterium | reverse complement strand
CGCCGGGCCTCCCCCCGTCATGCCGTTCTCAGGCTTCACCGTCCAGCGATACGTGCTGCCAGGAGCAAGGGCCGGAGCATCAGCCGGATAAGTGAAATGATTTTCCGTCAGCGTGCTTTCAAAGATGGTCGCGCCCTTATCGGACATCAGACGAAAGAGGACTTTCTGCGAATCGTCGCTCGCGTTCCAGTAAAAAGTAGGCTGCTTCGAATACGCTTTCCCCAACTGCGGCGCATACAGCGTCGGGTTGCCGCCGAGATCACGCGATGCTCCGCCGGTCTGATTGGGAGCCTTGCCCGACTGCGAGGAGAGGTCAAAGCCCTCCATCTTTGCGCGTACCCGGACGGGTCGCTGTGTGTTCGCCGGTGATGTTTGCGCCGTTACGTCCGGCGCAACAAGAAGCCCCGTAAAGACCAACGCAGGCAGAATCAAAGATCTGCTGAAGTTAAACAAGGTGTTCATACAGCGTACTCCTGACGAACCGCCGCGGCTTCGACCGCCTGAGCAAGGGTAATCGTGTAGACGCGGACAGGCTGCTCGAATCCCGCCACTTTAGTTCCCGGAACGATACAAAGCCAGCGAAATCCCCACGCACGATTTTGTAAGCGGCAGCAGACATCAGCGACTCGGTTTCGAACTGCTTGTTTCAAACTTTCCAATCTCGATGCCAGGGTCACCGTCTCGCCGATAACAGAATATTCCTTCCGTGTGGCGGAGCCGATGGTTCCGCCATCAGAATGCCTGTATGGATACCGACGACTTTGCCGCCGCCGGCGGAGCGGTTGGGTTCGAAGCCCCGCTCACCATCCGCGCTGACCAGACCGTTATTCGCGGCGTGCGCCTACCGTACGAGACTGTACCGAGGCGCGTGATTAAATAGCCCCTCATGGATTTGCAAAGACCCGAAAAAATTATTCTGGCTCTCCTTGGAAGTGTGATCATCGCTCTGCAAATGTGCATTGTGAGCGCATTTGTGGGCTCCGGGCCAAGGTGGACGTTCATAGCGGGACGATGGGTGGAGAAGGTGACCACATATCAGGGCCTTAGCCAAAGCCTACCAATTCCATTTCGGCCATTAGAGAGTTATTACGTGTACACCGACGATAAAGGACGAAAGGTCAAGCATGGTCCATACAAGAGCTTCGATCGGAATGGCGGAATAGATTCCGAAGCGTTTTATCGGGACGGAAAGCAGGATGGTACGGCAACGTATTGGAACATCAAGGGGCAAAAAACGAACGAGTCCTTTTACAGGATGGGGCAGGACATCGGATGGGCGGTCTATATGGACGGACGCCTGGAATACGAAAATGTGGAAATCTGGGAGAACGGCAGCCGGGTAGGAGGAAAGAAATATGACATTCGGGGGTGGGAGCTAACTTTTAATTGCGGGAGCCGAATCGACAAGAGCATCGATCCACAAACGGGGGAAGTCAGAGATCTGGTGCCGCCGTTTGCTGTTGCTTGTCAGCCCTAGGAGACGATACGAGCAAGCAGCGCTCCGTGCGAACGCGCAGCGCGCAGTAGGCTGAATGTGCGACCCCAGCCATTCAGATGCGGGACTAATCCCCCACACGGTTTCCTAAGTGCCAGGCAGTTTCAGGCCTTTTCCGACCAGACCGCGAGGACGTTGCCGGCGGGGTCGGAGAAATGAAAACGTTTGCCGCCTGGAAAATCAAAAATCTCTTTCACAATCTTGCCACCGGCTTCACGCACCGCCTGTTCTTTAGCCTTGAGATTGGAAGTATAGAAGACGATCAAAGGATGGTGCCCGCTGACCGTCGCATGGCGGGTGAAGCCTCCGTCGAGGTGACCGTCGTTGAAGGAGATGTAGTCCGGCCCCCAATCCTGGAATGTCAGCCCGAATACCTTGCCGTAAAAGGCTTTTGTCGCGGGAATGTCCGCTGTGGCGAATTCAATGTAGTCGATTCTGTTTTCCTGTTGATGGCTTGCCATGGTCGTCCTCATTCAACGTGTGGAGTTGGCGCCGGGATACAGCGACAACGTACGAAATCGGACGGAGCAACGTCAACAGGACGCGCACGCGACCGGCTACACCCGGCGGTGTTCAGCTTGTACTGGGGTGTTTGTGGCGTTGATGCCGTCGTGAGGGCGAGATTAAGTAGGCTTGACAAAAACCTTCCGCCGAAGGCCCCCAGGCATGCCGTTGTTGCCGGCCTCATGTGCACCCAAGGTATACTTCCAGAACGCCAAGTCCAGACCTAACTCTCGCAGGCTCAAGACTTTAGGACTTTTAGTACCCCACAGGGGGGTGGGTACTTCTGACTGTGGCAAACGGCCTGTACACTGGGGAACGCCAAATTTACTTCACAGCCTTGGGATAGAGTTCGCTACTGGCATCATGGGTGGTATCAATCCGCTGTGTGTGCGAGAGAACATAGGGCCCGATCATGAAAATTCTCGATCCATCCATCCGCTTACCGGACAAAATCAAGGAATGCGCGTTTGGCGTAATGGCGATGGCTTCGCAGCCCGACAGGGCGAAGACTCGCCTGGCTCCGCCACTGACTCTGGACGAGTCAGCCGCGCTGAATATCTGCTTCTTGCGCGACACGCTAATGAACATCAGCGAGGTGAGTGGCGCAGCCGGCGTCGTTGTGTATACCCCCGATGGCGAAGAATCTGCGTTCTCCGGAATTGTGCCGGATGACTTCGATATGCTGCAGCAACGCGGCGATGGGTTTGGCGAGAGATTGCTTGCCGCTGCTGAAGATATGCTTGCGTGCGGTTTCGGGTCCTGCTGCCTGATCGATTCTGATAGCCCGACAGTACCCCATGTTGCATTGCAGCAGGCTGTAAATGTCCTCTCGCAGCCAGGAGATCGCGTCGTGCTTGGACCCACCGATGACGGGGGCTGTTACCTGATCGGCATGAAGCGTGCGCATGCTGGGATCTTCGAGAACGTTTCGTGGAGCACGGGTTCGGTCTTTGAACAGATGATGGAGCGCACGGCTGAACTGGCATTGGACGTAACGCTATTGCCACGGTGGTATGACGTAAACGATGCCGCAACGCTCGAACGGCTATGCGATGAGATGTTCGGCGAGGTGAGTGTCCCAGATGCCTACGCCGCCCCGCACACGCGCGAATTCGTTGCGAAGCTGCTGGGGAAGGAGCGAACGCCGACCCTCTGGACGGCATCTGCGCGGAGCAGCACATGATCGATATACCGAGCAAAGGTCGGCCGGATGCGAGTGTGAGCAACACTGCGCTCGTAATTTTCGGCCTGCTGATGCTCGAGTTCTGCCGCATCGGAAATATTGGGAGCGACCACTACGTAATCGGTTTCAGCGCTGTCGCATTTTGTCAGTCTCTTCTCTTTGTTGGCGCTCTGTGGACGGTTGTCACACAGCCGAGCAATCGTTGGACATTTTTCGTCATTATTTTCTTCGGTGTGGCGTGCAGACTGGTACTTCTGTCTCACCATCCTTTTCTTTCGAGCGATGTCTATCGGTATGTCTGGGATGGCAGAGTGCAGGCGGCCGGCATAAATCCATATCGATATGTCGCGTCGGATCCGCACTTAAAGTTCCTCGTGGACGACAAGATTTTTCCCCACATGAACCGGCGCGACTATGCGCACACGATCTATCCGCCCGGTGCTCAGTTTTTGTTTTTGCTGATCACGCGTATCAGCGAGAGCGTGACCTGGATGAAGGCCGCGATGACTGGGTTCGAGTGCCTGACCTGCTGGGCGCTGATCGACCTGCTGCGCGAGTTTGGCATGCGACGCGAGTATTTGCTGTTGTATTTGTGGAACCCCTTGTTGCTGTGGGAAATTGCCGGCAGCGGGCACATGGACGCGATGGCGATTGCATTTATGACCTTCGCCCTGCTGTTCCGGTTGCGAGATCGTCCTGTGCTAACCGGTCTTGCACTGGGAATGGCCACATTGTCGAAGCTGTATCCCATCATCCTGTTGCCTGCTCTCTTTCGCCGAAGAGACTGGAAGATGCCGCTATACGCCTTCGCACTGATTGGCTTCGGGTACGTGTGCTACTCCAGCGTCGGAAGCATGGTGTTGGGTTTCTTGCCGAACTATGCCCAGGAAGAGGGAATAGCCAGCGGAAGCCGCTATTTTTTGCTGACACTGGCGCGAAATATTTTGCACCTGCAGGGTATTCCAACGATTGTGTTTCTCGTATTTTGTGGTCTGTGCTTCGGAGGACTGTCACTATGGGCCTATCGCAAGTCTGAGGAGCGCGCTGGATTTCTCGCGCCTTCGTTTGCATTCGCCGGTGCTCTGATGCTGCTGTTCTCTCCGCATTATCCGTGGTATTTTCTCTGGCTCGCGCCTTTCACCGTACTTATTCCGTACGCGCCGGCGTTGTTCTACCTGACGGCGTGCTTCTTTCTCTACACCACGGAGTTCGCTGAGCCGGGCCCGAAAATGTACTACATGAACGAATGGATTTACGGGGCGTTGCTCATTCTTGTGGTGGCCGATTGGGCCAGGCGCAGATGGAGTGAGCAGCGCAGAAGTTCTTCTGCACTGCAGGTGCGGCTGGAGCCGCAACGCGTTGACTGACCGTCGCGTTGCTGTGGTCGTCCGGCGCTGAATGAGGCACAGAGTATTGGCGCATTGGTGCGCTCGATGCCGTGGCACCTGATCAGGGAATGCGTTGTCGTGGACATTATTCCCTCACTCAATGAGGAACTAGGACTTTGGTCCTATTTTGTCCCCGCGTTATCAAAGTACGCTTCAATTTCTTCCAAAGTCTTGCCTTTGGTCTCTGGGATGAAGAATGCCGCAACAGTGAAGTAGATCACCGTAAAGCCCGAGAACAGGAAAAACATTGTTGAGTATCCATACTTACTGACGACAGGCAGAAAAACTGCGGCGATCGTAGTCGACACTAACTGGTTGATGACGAGAGCAATGCTCATACCGTTGGACCGGATGCGGGTCGGCATCAGTTCTGAGAGGGCAAGCCACACGCAAACGCCCGGGCCGAGCGCAAAGAATGCGATGAATGTGTACAGGCCAATTGCCACCAGCCAGCCGTGGCTTGTGTCGGGAACCGGACCGATCAAGGCTTTGTCGATTGTTAGAGGCGCGGCTCGAGCGGCGTCCAGATTGGCAAACGGGTTCTTGAAGAACGCCTCAATCTTATTCTGGGGCACGCAGGTCTCACGTGTTATCCGAATGGGGGCAGCTGCCCGATCGTCGGAACGTACAAAGGTGGTCGCCGCCGTGAAATCTCCGTAGGAGTAAATGACTGCCAACGATGCGCGGTCAGGCTTGATTTCGTTACCGGTGTAGTTCTCCGCGGCAAGAAGTCTGCTCGCTTCAGAGCTATCGAATCGAAGTGTCAGGGTCTGGTCTTGGCCTACCATGGATTGAACGACGTTGCGGCGGTCCAAGTTAAACTTTTCAGTCTTCAGAAACAGTGCGCCAACGGCAATTAAGGACGCCGTAATTCCGATGGTGCCGATGATGAACAGGAACTTGCGGCCCTTTCGATCTACCAGCGTCATGCCCACAATCGTCATGAGAAAGTTCACGAAGGTAAAAATGACGTAGCCCCAATGCGCATGGAGGTCGGAAAGGCCGCTTTGCAACAGAATGCCGGTGTTGTAGCCAATGATCGAATTGATTCCTGTGGCTGTATTGCAGAACAGGATGACGCAGGCGAGCAGAAATGGAACTAGATACTTGCGGCGGAAGAGTGAATCTTTGATCGTTTGCGCGGATGACGAGAGTTGAGCCCTGGAGATCACCGACGCTTGTTCCATCTCCTGCAACTCGACGTCCGCTTGGTCCGGCGTGCGGGAGCGAAGCAGCGCGGTGCGAGCGAGTTCCTTTTTACCGCGCCGGAACAGCCAGCGCGGAGATTCTGCTACGAGCAAACTGCCAATCACAAACAGGACGCCCGGTGGGAGTGAAACCCAGAAAATGCGGCGCCAAGCCTGATCCTTGAAGGCAAACGTGCTTGCCGCATCTGTCAATCTCGCAACTGTTGCGACGCGATAGCTGTAATAAATTCCAATAAGAGCTGCCGCAACGATGCCAAGCGTGAGCAGCCACTGGAAAACCGCGGTTCCCTTGCCACGGTGCGACGCTACCAGACACTCAGCGAGGTAGAGCGGAATTACCACCCCGATCAGACCCCCACTGATACCTTGCAAAAGGCGACCGAAGAATAACGGACCATAACCGTGCGATAGGGCGATCAGCGGGATGCTGAGAATGAACGTCAGGCCGCTCAGGACCATCAGCGGCTTACGTCCGATCCAGTCGGCGATCAGCCCGGCGAATAAGGTCGAGATCACGCTGCCCAGCAGGACGGCCGCAACGATAAGCGAGAGTTGTCCCGCATTCAGTCCCGAGGTAGCCTCCAAGTAAGGCAAGGCGCCACCAATAATTCCAACGTCGACGCCATAGAGCAGGCCGCCGAGGCCCGCAACCAGGAGAAGAAATCGGTTGTAACTCTTTTTTTTGCGATGATCGACAGACGCAGATAACTCGCTGGAAATAATCGAGGCCATGGCTTACCGGGCTTCCTCACATGCGGGAAAGGACGTTGGTACATCATAAGGGGACTGCTACTGGCTATCGATAGAAATATCGCGGCTCTTTCGTCAGTTCTTGTGCAGGCGATGTCGACTCAGAAGTCTGAGGACACAGTGCTTCCACCGGGATTCGGCAGTTGCGTTCCCCAAATGTGCGATAGTCTCTGGCATGCGCACTATCCCCTGTGCAAGACAATCGCGACAGCCGTCGACAGGCAGGGCGCATCCTAGCTAGGAATGAAAATGAGCGTGGAACGATGAGCAGAATCCCCGCAGTGCCAGATGGTCGCCAGCGTGTCGTTATTGAGCATGTAACCCCGGAGGTCGATTGCGGTAGATTTCCGGTGAAAGCCGTCGTCGGCGATCTGATCGACATAGAGGCTGATGTCTTTTGCGATGGTCATGATGTTGTCCGCTGCCGCGTGCTGTACCGCGGCGCTCGGGATAAGCATTGGCGGGAAGTCGAGATGTCTGATCTGACGAACGACCGCTGGAGGGCGCAGATCAGATTGGGAGAAATCGGCGACCTGCGCTTCATGATCGAGGGATGGGTAGACCATCTCGCCACGTGGCGCAGAGACATGACAAAACGCATGGCTGCGATTGAGGCGGATGACGGCAGCGAGTCGACGGAGACACCTTCGCAGTTGGAAGACGTCAGGATTGCCGTGTTGACTGGAGCTGACTTGATCGACGCGGCTGCGAAGCGTGCTTTGGTCGCTCGCGGTGCGGGGCGTGTCGACTTTCGCCGACTTGAGAAGTGGGCTGCGGGCTTACGCCACCAGCCAGCGATTCGAGCGGCTGGTCATCTGGCGCTTAATAAAGAGCTATTTGCAGTTGCAGAGAGGTATCCCGGCAGCAAGTTTGCTACTCGGACCGAGAATGAGTTTCACATCACGGTCGATCGCGAACGTGCGCGGTTCTCGTCGTGGTATGAATTCTTTCCACGGTCGTGTGGGTCTGGCTCGACTCAGCATGCCAGTTTTCGAGACTGCGAGCATCAGCTTGAATACGTTGCAGCGTTGGGCTTCAACGTCGTGTATCTGCCACCAATCCATCCGGTGGGCGAGTCGTTTCGCAAAGGCAAGAACAATGCGGTCAATGCAGAGCCTGGCGATGTTGGCAGCCCATGGGCGATCGGCAGCGCCGAGGGTGGGCATACGGCCGTGCATTCGCAACTGGGTACGCTGGAGGATTTTGAATCTTTTAGGAAGAGGGTGGAGTCATTCGGCATGGAAGTGGCTCTCGATATTGCATATCAAGCCTCGCCTGAGCACCCATGGGTTCGTCAACATCCGGAATTTTTCCGAAAACGACCGGATGGGTCAATCCAGTATGCGGAGAATCCACCTAAGAAATATCAAGATATTTATCCGATCGATTTCGAGACCATAGAGTGGCGAAAGCTATGGCGGGAATTGCGTGATGTCGTTTTGTTCTGGGCAGAACGGGGTGTCCGCATTTTTCGGGTCGATAACCCGCACACCAAGGCGTTTCCATTCTGGGAGTGGATGATCGCGGATGTGAAGCACGCATATCCGGATGTGATCTTCCTGGCTGAGGCGTTCACCAGGCCAAAAGTCATGTACAGACTTGCAAAACTTGGCTTCACGCAGTCTTACACGTATTTCACCTGGCGTAATTCCAAAGCTGAATTTGAGCAGTACTTCACCGAATTGACGACCGGGGAGGTGCCAGTGTTCTTTCGCCCGAACCTCTGGCCGAACACACCGGACATTCTGGCGGAAAGCCTCCAGACGGGAAGCAGAAATGCGTTCATGCGGCAATTCATTTTGGCGGCTACACTCTCAGGGAATTTCGGAATTTACGGTCCGGCGTTTGAACTGATGGAGCACACTCCAGCAAAGCCAGGCGGCGAAGAATATCTGAATTCAGAGAAGTATGAATTGAAGGCTTGGAATATTGAGGCGAAAGACTCCCTCGCTGGTTTTGTTGCGGCTGTGAACGGCATTCGTAACCGTGAGCCTGCGCTGCAAGACAATTTTGGGCTGCACTTCCACACAACGAATAATGACGAGTTGCTTTGTTACAGCAAACGCGGGCGTCGAGACGGAACTCCCTTGTTGATGGTTGTGAGTTTCGATCACCTGAACATTCAGGCCGGAGCTGTCTCGTTGGACCTGCCCCAGCTTGGCCTGCAGGACGGCGAAGAATTCACGGTCGAGGATTTGCTGACGGGGGCGAGTTATCGTTGGCGCGGCGGAACTAACTATGTTGAGCTGCGGCCGAGCGAGATGCCGGCCCACATCTTCAAAATTAAGCCAGCGACATTGAAGTAGTTTGGACAGGTCGAAGGGATCGCGTTTCAACATGGCCACACCTGGAGTATTGGCTAAAAAACCGGGCAGTACGCGAGATCCGCTGTGGTTCAAGGACGCGGTGATCTATGAGTTACACGTTCGGGCATTTTACGACGCGAACAACGACGGCATCGGGGACTTTCAGGGGCTTCTGCAGAAGCTCGACTACATACAAGACCTGGGTGTGACGTGTATCTGGCTATTGCCGTTCTTTCCTTCGCCGTTGCGCGATGACGGCTATGACATTTCCGACT
Organism: Acidobacteriaceae bacterium; assembly: GCA_035567995.1. Lineage (GTDB taxonomy): Bacteria > Acidobacteriota > Terriglobia > Terriglobales > Acidobacteriaceae > JBBPYY01. The sequence goes on along the minus strand of DATMOZ010000266.1, from coordinate 18,128 downwards.
ATATGGACGTGCATCCCAACTACGGCACGCTCGATGAGTTCCGCCAATTCCTGGATGCCGCACACGATCGCGGCCTGCAGGTGATGATTGAATTAGTGATTAATCACACGTCAGATCAACATCCATGGTTTCAAGCCGCGCGGCTAGCACCGCCAGGATCTCCTGAGCGTGAGTTCTACGTGTGGAGCGACACGGATGAGAAGTACAAAGACGCGCGCATTATTTTTACGGACACTGAGAAGTCAAATTGGACTTGGGACCCGGCGGCGAAGGCGTACTACTGGCACCGCTTCTTCTCGCATCAACCTGATCTGAACTTTGACAATCCGCACGTGCTTGAAGAAGTGCTGCATATCATGCGGTTCTGGCTCGATATGGGCGTCGATGCGCTCCGCACAGACGCAATTCCTTATCTGGTTGAGCGCGATGGAACCAACTGCGAAAACCTGCCGGAAACGCACGCGATCATCAAGCGCATACGCAAGGAGATTGATGAGCACTATGAGAACCGCGTAATTCTCGCGGAAGCGAACCAATGGCCCACGGATGTACGGCCCTATTTTGGCAATGGTGATGAGTGCCACATGGCGTTCCATTTTCCGCTGATGCCGCGCATCTATATGGCGCTTCGTCAGGAAGACCGCTTGCCGATCACCGACATAATGTCGCAGACGCCTGACATTCCAGAGAATTGTCAGTGGGGCCTCTTTCTGCGCAACCATGACGAACTGACCCTTGAAATGGTGACAGACGACGAGCGGGACTATATGTACCTCGCGTACAGCGCCGATCCACGGATGCGAATCAACATCGGCATCCGACGCAGGCTTGCGCCGTTGGTCGATAACAATCGCCGCCGCATCGAATTGCTGAACAGCCTGCTGTTTTCATTCCCTGGCACGCCGATAATTTATTACGGCGATGAACTGGGTATGGGCGACAACATCTATCTCGGCGACCGGAATGGTGTTCGCACGCCAATGCAGTGGAGCGGCGATCGGAATGCCGGCTTCTCGCGCGCGACGCCGGGCAAGCTCTACAGCCCAGTGGTCATGGATCCAGTGTGGGGCTACGAAGCGATTAATGTTGAGGCACAGCAGAGCGACCCCTCATCACTATTGAACTGGATGCGCAACATGCTGGCGCTGCGAAAGATTTTTAGCGTATTCGGTCGCGGCAAGCTGGTGTTTCTGCACCCCACAAACCGCAAGGTGCTGGCGTATCTGCGCGAAAACGAAAGCGAAACAATTTTGTGCGTGGCGAATTTGTCGCGGTTCGCGCAGCCAGTGCAACTTGATCTGGCAGCGTATGAAGGCATGACCCCAGTCGAGATGCTCGGCTATGTCGACTTTCCACAGATAACAAAGCAACAATACCCACTTACACTGGCTCCTTATGGCTTCATGTGGCTTGAACTGCATGCGTCGGATCCGCCGAGCGAAACTGTTGCCAGTGAAAATTTAGGCGGGGTGGATTCGAATGTGCACTTGCCGGCCTCATGGCGAAGTTTTTTTTCCGGCCGGAGTCTCGAAAAGCTGCAACTAGAGGTGCTTCCGCGCTTTTTGTCGTCGCAGCGGTGGTTCAGCGGAAAGGCTGAGAGGTTAGCGTCCTCTCGCGTACTGGATTGGGGTGAGATCGCCGACGGCACCAGCATTTTCTGCGCCATCGAGGTTGTCTTCGAGAGTGGCCGCACCGAGGAATACGTGGTTCCGCTGAGTATCGAGGACTTGGCCGCCGCCAAAGTAATCGCGGAGAAGCATCCTGAAGCAATTGTAACCACGGTTGTTACAGAAGATGGTGATATGGCGACTCTCTGTGACGGAACGTACAACAGAGCGATGCAAGCCGCATGGCTAGAGATGCTGACAGGAGATGGCGGTGTTGACTTGCAGCGTGGAAAGTTACGTGGCGTTGCAGGTAAGATTGCGGCAGAACTGCGCGATGAGATCGTTAACGTGGAGCCGCAGCACAGCTCGGCAGAGCAGAGCAACACTTCGATTCTGTACGGCGACAAAGCCATCTTAAAAGTGTTTAGAAGGCCCGAAGCAGGCTTGAATCCCGACGTCGAAATTGGGCGCTTTCTTAGCGACGAGGCTGGCTTTGACCGAGTCGCACCGTTCGTCGGCTCCCTGCAATATGTTCGCGATGGCGTCGAGATTACTGTAGCGATGGCTCAACGCCTCGTAAAGAATGAAGGGGACGGATGGACCTGGATGCTCGAAGAGCTGGACCGTTTTTATGAGACTGCTGCGATCGAAGGCAGCCTGCGACGTGATCTGATCGCGCAGACGGCCGCATTGGTTACGAGGGCCAATGCGGTGGTTGCAAGGGACGCGGCCGCCATTCTGGGCCAGCGCACGGCAGAATTGCACGTTGCTCTGTCGACCGGGCCCGCCCTCTCCGACGAGGCATTCCTACCTGAACCCATGACGCAGGAGTCTTTGGCGGAACTGAGCAAGAAGATTATTGAAGATAGTGCGCGGGCCATCGGCGCCCTGCGGGCGAATCTGTCTCATCTTCCCGATGAGAGCATCGAAGAAGCGGGCCTGCTGCTAAGCCGCCGTGCGGTTTTAATGCAGCAGATCGGTCCCGCGCCGAAGCCCAGCAAGATAGGTATGCGCACCAGGGTTCACGGCGACTATCATCTCGGCCAGGTGCTGCGTACGAAGGCAGATTTTGTAATTCTGGACTTTGAGGGCGAACCTGCACGTTCGCTTGCAGAGCGTCGAGAGAAGGAGTCGCCGCTCAAGGATGTAGCGGGCATGGTGCGTTCGTTTTCCTACGCTGCGTACGCTTCTCTGATGCATTACAGCTCGCGGCGGCCTGAGGACTTCGCCCGCCTGCAACCGATCGCAGATGAATGGCAAAAGCAGATTGTGCAGGCCTTTTTGCACGCTTATCGGCAGAGAGTGGCGGGCCACGAAATTGTTCCGGAAAGTGAAGCTGATTTTTCAGCGCTATTGAGGCTGTTCCTGTGGCAGAAGGTCAACTACGAACTTCTTTATGAACTGAATAATCGGCCGGCGTGGGTAAGGATACCGATGGCGGGAATGTTGGACCTGATGCGCCAGCAATCTGAAGGAGGGACCGATGGCGGAAGCTGAGTTGCTTGCTTCTGGCGTTCAGACTGCTGCGCGCTCGGTACCGGAACAGGCCGAACTGGTCTTCGGGCTGCCGTCTTACGCTGCCGGAGAGCAAGGTCGCGAACTAATTGTTCGCCTCGCAGAAGCGACGGCACTCATCAACGCTTCAGCCGCACTCATTTTGCCGCAGTCACTTGAAGTTGAACCCGTGTTGGGTTTGCCTGCGATTGCGCTTCAATCGACGGCGGCTGAATCGAACGCTCTTCCCTGGCTGGCAAGCTTCCTGCAAATGCGTTCGATTGCTCGAGCGGCGATGTCATTGCAGGCGAAATCGTGCGTGATCCTTGGTCCGGATGCATATCACCTTTCCGCTGGCGCTATCGCGGCTTTTGCGGAACCTATTTTGAAGTCGGAATTTGATCTCGCTATGCCGCGTTATCCGCTGCGGCCGGCAGAAGGTCTTCTCAACCGCGGTATTCTTTATCCCTTGACGCGGTCGCTGTACGGTAAGCGCGTGCATTTTCAGCTGCCTATGGATGCCGTGCTCACGCAGCCGATGATGCGCCTTATTGGCGAACCGCCGAATAGCAAAACTGCGGGTAGTCTGCCGTGGCTCAGTGTGGAAGCTGCAGTCGCAGGGCTGCGAATTTGTGAGGTTCCGCTTGCGGTGCATCATCAACCGCGGACTGATGGGGCGGATCTGACGGCGGTCCTCGCTTCGGTACTCGGTCCGCTGTTTCAGGAGATGGAAACGCACGCTTCGTTCTGGCAGCGCTCCCGCGGCAGCGTGGAGGTGCCACAGCGTCCGAACGCGGTGTGGCCAGAAACCAAGAACGAATCCATTGACGCGCAGCGAATGATCGAGTCCTTTATGCTCGGCTCCCGGAACCTGCAGGAGATCTGGTCTTTGGTTTTGCCGCCTGTGACGCTTTTCGAACTGAAGAAATTGGCCCGGTTGCCCGCGGAACAGTTCCACATGGCGGACTCTCTCTGGGTCCGTATCGTGTATGACTTCGCGCTGGCGCACCGCTTGCGCACTATCAATCGCGCCCACATCTTTGGGGCATTGACGCCTCTCTACCTCGGCTGGGCTGCGTCGTATGCGTTGGAAATCGGGGCGACCACCAGTGCGGTCGCAGACGCGCGGACGGAAAAGCTGGCGGCGGCCTTCGAAGCAGACAAGAGCTATTTGCTGTCCCGTTGGCGCTGGCCTGACCGCTTTAATCCGTAGGTCCGGCGGCGGGAGACGTGGTCTGAGAAAGGGAAAACGATATGTCATGGGATCAGATACTCCAAGCATTGCGTGAGTCCACACAACGAGTGCTTCTTGATATAACTCAGCTGCTGCCGGGTGTACTGGCGCTAATCATCGTCGTTGCCATCTTCTGGGGTCTCGCATCGCTTTGCGCCTGGGGCGTCAGGCGCATCATGCGGGCTGCTCGGGCAGATGAGCGAATCAATCGCGGAATGGGCGAGTGGGCTTCGTCGCAGAACCCCTCAGAAGTCGTCGCGCGCATCGTCTTCTGGGTGCTGATGATCGTCGGCATTCTCTTCGGCGTATCGCTTTTCAGCGAGGCCTCTCCACAGTCTCCATTGGCCGCGCAGTTAGTCGCCTATGTGCCAGGGGTAGTCACTGCGGTCATTCTGTTGTTCGGCGGTAGCGTAGTCGCTCGCTTTCTGGCACGCAGCGTTCTGATCAGCGGCGTGAACATGAACCTGCACTATGCGCGAATTTTGAGTCTCGGCGTGAAATGGCTCGTGCTTGTGCTGACAGCGGCAATGGTGCTCGAACACCTTGCCATAGGCGGAGTAATTGTCGTGCTCGCGTTTGGAATTCTTTTTGGGGGCATCGTTCTGGCTCTGGCGCTCGCGGTCGGATTGGGGTCGAGGGATTTGGTAAGCCGGTCGCTGGAGAGGGAAGTCGCCCGATCCACTCCCGATGCGATCGAGGAGCACGTCCACCACTTCTAGAACAGGTCCAGCCGGAAATGACGAAACGCCCAGAGAGGAACTCTGGGCGTCTGTTTAGGAAGTTGAAATTAGCGGGTAAACGAACCGATTGCCGTGGTTTCATCATCCTGTACGTCGAATACCGTGTACAGCTTGGTGATCTGAAGCAGGTCGTGGACCTTCTTGGTTAGGTTGAGAAGCTTCAGTTCGCCACCCTGGTTTTTCACGGTAGTAAACGCGCTGACTAGTTCGCCGATGCCCGAGCTGTCGATATAGTTCACGTCGGCCAGGTTGAGCAGGATCTTCTTCTGACCCTTGGCTAGCAGATCGCGAATGGCATCGCGCAACTGCACGCTGCCTTCACCGAGAGTGATGCGACCGCTGAGATCGAGAATAGTGACGCCGTCCACCTGCCGAGTGCTGAGTTTGATGCTCACTTGGGAAATCCTCCTTAAACTTAAGCGCCCGTCTGGGCAGATCCGAGATGCTTTATCAGGGTAAGTTCTGTGCCGGGATGCAGTTGCTTGAAGTGTACTTCGTCCATAAAAGAGCGGATGAGGAAGATGCCGCGCCCAGATCCGCTAAGAATATTCTCTGGAGCGAGCGGATCGGGCAGGGTCGAGGGATCCAGGCCCTTTCCCTGGTCTATGATGCGAATCACGAGGTCCCCGTTCCCGACTTCAAACTGCGCCGTCATTTTCTTTAGCGGATCGTATGCATTCCCGTGCAAAACAGCATTTACGGCGGCTTCGCGGACGGCCATGGAGACGCGGAAGACTTCGTCCTCATCCAGCCCAGCTCGTTGGGCCACTTGTTCAGCCGTTTGCTCCACCTTGTTCACGCTGTCTAGCGAAGAGTCGAGCGTATAGCTAATCCGGCTTGTTGTCGATTCCGTCAAATCGAAGTCCCCAAGGCCTTTCGTGGGTGGAGTTGATGCTATTGCACTAGGGGAAGTTGTAGTGGCAAGGTCGAAGCATGTCAAGAACTCGTGAAAAGCGGCTTGCAGCAGAGAGAAAACAGGCGGCGCCGATTAGGCCCTCTGCCGCGGGCTCTGAGCTTGAGTAGACTGGCAAGGAAGTTTGCCGCAAGACCATGACAGATATAGTCACGCGCACAAATCTGAGTGACTTGCTTGGAACGCCGATCGTTGATGCAACGGGGCGCGTGATGGGGCGCGTCTGCGAAGTCGCAATGGAGACTGACAAGAATCACGATACTGTTGACGCGCTTGTTGTGCGGTCAAGCCATCTGAGTGGGAAAGGGCGATTGGGCAGAAAAAGGGCGGATAGATATATTCCGGTAGAACACGTCAAGCAGACTGCAACAGGAGCCTTGAAACTGATAGGCAATCCGTCGCACGACACCTTCCCTCAGGAGGGGCACTATTTTTTGCTGGAACGTGATCTGCTCGATCAGCAAATCATCGATGTGAGTGGACGCAAAGTGGTGCGCGTCAATGATGTCGACTTTGTCTGGTCCACTCGAGACAATCATCTCGAACTCCGTGTCTCTGAGGTCGAGGTGGGGTTGCGCGGAGCAGTCCGTCGACTTCTAAAGGGCTTGGCGCCGCAGAAGACGATCGAGGCTGTGGCTCGCCAATTCGCACCGCGCGTCATTCCGTGGGATTTCGTCGATCTGATCGAGGTTGATCCGGCTCGGCGGGTACACCTGAAAATTGAGCACCAGCGGCTGGCACAGATGCACCCCTCGGATATCGCAGACATCCTGGAAGAGCTGTCGCCATTGGAGCGCGAAGCGGTCTTTACGACCCTGGATGAAGAAATCGCTGCAGAGGCGTTGGAAGAAGTCGCGCCTAAATTGCAAATGTCACTGATCGATGGGCTGGACTCAGAACGGGTCGCCGACATTGTGGAGGAGATGGATCCTGCGGCAGCCGCAGATTTGCTCGCCGAGTTACCGGATGAACGATCGGAAGCGATCCTCGAGCAGATGGAACCGACGGAGCGGCAGGAGATGCAGGACCTCCTTGGATTCCACGTCAATTCTGCGGCCGGTCGCATGACTACCGAATTTTTGTTTTTGAGCAAGGATGCGACGGTCGCAGACGCGATCACGGCCGTGCGGAATTTTGAAGGCGAGCCCGAGCTGCTGACAGACCTTTACTTGAGCGATGAGCAGCAGCGTCTGGTTGGGGTCATACCACTGGCACGGATTTTGCTTGCGAAGCCAGAGACGCAAATAGACTCGCTCGCGGAAAAAAGGTTCACTCAAATTCATTCGGACCTGCATCAGGACGATGTTGCAGAGCTGTTTGACAAATACAATTTGCGCGAACTGCCTGTTGTAAACAAAGACGATCGCCTCGTCGGCGTCATTCGGGCCGACAATGTCATTGGTTTTCTCCGCAGCGAACACTAAAGGGACAGGAAAAGCAACATTATGGCCCGCACATCGCTGGCGAAGCTCTGGAAAATGCGTGTGCTGATGTTCCTAGCCGTTCTCGGTCCCGGGTTCATTACCGCGAATGTCGACAACGACACGGGGGGCATTCTCACCTATTCGCAGGCTGGTGCCCAGTTCGGCTACAAAATGCTGTGGACGATGCTCCCCATCACGATTGCACTGATCGCGGTGCAGGAAATGTGCGCTCGCATGGGCGTGGTTACCGGCAAAGGGCTTAGCGATCTGATTCGCGAAGAGTTCGGCTTACGCATGACATTCCTGATGATGGCTCTGCTCGTCATCGTCAATTACGGCAATGTCGTCGCCGAGTTTTCGGGTGTTGCCGGCAGCATGCAGCTGTTCCATGTCTCGAAGTACGTGTCAGTGCCAGTATGTGCTGCTTTGGTCTGGTTCCTGGTGGTGCGCGGCGATTACAAAGTCGTCGAAAAGGTTTTTCTTTTCGCATCGCTGATTTATCTCTCGTATATCGTCGCTGGAGTGCTGGCTGGGCCTGACTGGCAAGAGGCGCTAGTCGAGACCGTGAGGCCCCCTGCTCTGAATGTCTGGCGGCAAGATGGCTATGTCTACATGGTGATCGGTCTAGTTGGCACCACGATCGCTCCGTGGATGCAGTTCTATCTGCAGTCTTCGATCGTGGAAAAGGGAGTAACCGTCAAGCAATACGGAGCCGTGAAGCTTGACGTGATCGTCGGGTGCTTCTTCACCGACATTGTCGCCTGGTTCATCATTGTGGCGTGCGCTGCCACAATGTATGTCCACGGCATGACTACCATCAGCGTGCCGTCAGACGCGGCCGAAGCGATGAAGCCGCTGGCAGGTCAATATGCGTTCATCCTGTTCGCCGTCGGCTTGTTCAATGCATCGCTCTTTGCGGCGTCGATTCTGCCGCTTTCGACGGCGTACACGGTGTGCGAAGGACTCGGATTTGAATCGGGCGTGGATAAAAAATTCGGCGAGGCGAAGTTCTTTTACTGGTTCTACACTTCTCTGATTGCCGCAGGGGCGGCGGTTGTTCTCATTCCTCGCTTTCCACTCGTGAAAGTGATCATTCTGTCGCAGGTGTTGAACGGGATACTGCTTCCGGTGGTCCTCGTTTTCATGATCAAACTTATCAATCGGAAAGAGTTGATGGGAAAATATGTCAATAAGCGCTGGATGAATATCACCGTATGGGCAACCTCCCTAGTTGTGATTGGGTTGTCTCTCGCGCTGATGTTTTCGACGCTTTTCGGAGTGAAAACCCCTTAAATCAACTTGCCCGCCGCCAGATCGCGTACGAATGTACGATCCGCCGCCAGAAAATCAAAAGTCGGTAGATCTCGCAACTCCGCCCAGCGCACTTCTTTGAAGATGCGGTTCTCAAGCTCGCCGTCATAGTGGTGGACAGCAAAGAAGGCGAGGTCCACAGCGCCGCCGTTCTTGTAGTTGTGCCGAATGCGCGCAACGCTCTCGCCGATCGTGGCGTCGATGCCGAGTTCTTCGTTCAACTCGCGGCGAAGTGCATCGATTAAAGTTTCGCCGGGCTCAACCTTCCCGCCCGGAAATTCCCATTTCAGCGCCATGGGCTGGTCCGCCCGCCGCTGGCAGATCAGAACCTGCCTGCCACGCAGTATCAACGCCGCCACAACGGATTTTGCTGGTCGTATCGTGGATGTTGCGGTAGTCGCCAATGGGTTGGGCGTGGATTCCATGTCGAATAGACGCTTAATAAGTCCTGACGGAAGTCAAAATCGATTCCACCGGTAACACCATTGTTACTACATCGCGCTTTGCGGAGCAGGCATGTGTATCGTCCAACTCTCTTGTGTGGCGTATGCACGCAATTCGGCCGATGGGTGAATCGCTACGGCGTGACCAGCAATCGAGAGCATAGCTGCATCGTGAATTGAGTTTCCGAAAACTACGCCCGGATGCTCCACTCGAGCGCGACGCAGCGAGTCAACCTTGCCTTGACCGGTCGGAACATCGAGCAATTCAGGTGTGATTAAGCCATCCGCGACACGCGTCTTGGCGGCGAGAACGCGCTCGGCTGGAATGCCGAATCGCGCGGCACCCTCTTCAACCACCCATGTATTCGTCGAACTCACTGCCCAGATCTCTGCGCCAGACGCGGAAAGCTGTTGCGCCAGCGTCAGCATCTCGGGAAAAATAAGGCGTTCAAATCGTTGCTGGAAAAAGGTGCGGGCTGCCCGGCGAACCTCTTTCTCAGTCAGACCAGCGTACATCTGCACCATCTCACCGCAAATCGCAATTTCTGAGAGTTCCCCCTTGCGATAGAGGCGATAGCGATCGTCGATCCAATCCGCAGTTTCGCGCGAGACCAACCCTGTCTCGATCGTCCAGACCATGAATTCCGATCCGGTATCTCCATCCCAGAGTGTTCCGTCGCAGTCGAAAACGGCTATCTTCGGCCGCCTGCTGAGGATGGACGTGTGAAACTGTTCAGGCGTGGCCACTTCGAGGACCGGCCGAGAACCGCAAGTTGGTTCCTGAGAACTACTTCGCAAGCGTAAGCTCCTCTTACTCTTTCAGGATACGCCAGCCGTGCGAATGTCATGTTTCAATCACTTGAAAGCATTTGGCATCTTGATTCCATTGCACAATCAGTCCGCCGCGCTAGCTCCGCGTTCCCGATAATCAACAGCGTGGAACAGGCGAGCGATGTCCGATTGCTGCACGACTACCTCACGTACCTGCGAGTTGAGAAGGGTCTGCGTCCGCTCACCTGCGCGGCATACGAGCGCGATCTGTTGCAATTCTCTGAACACATCGAGAAGGATGCAGCCACATTCCTGACAGCGAAGCAGGAACATGTAGCCGCATTCATGGAGCATCTGCGCCAGCATCAGGTTGATCCCCGGACGATCGCCAAGAAGACGTCGTGTCTGCGCGGGCTCTATCGATGGCTCCTAATTGATAAGCGAATCAAGCATGACCCCACGCTGCATGTGGAATCTCCGAAAAGCTGGAAGGTTCTGCCGAAGTCGTTGGCCGAGGTCGAGATCAGCGACATGCTCGCGCGCACCGGAGCAGCGGCACGTCACCCGCAGACAGACGGTGTCGCTCTGCGCGATCACGCCATTCTGGAACTACTTTACGCAGGCGGGCTCCGCGTCTCCGAAGTGACAACACTGGGTGTCGAGGATCTGCAGCTTGATCTCGGGAGGGTACTGGTTCGTGGCAAAGGCGACAAAGAGCGCATTGTTCCTCTTGGAGACGCTGCCGTGCGCGCAATCGGCGAGTATCTTCAGCGCGGCCGCACTACCTTGTTGAAAAAAAAGCAAAACCTGCGCCAACTTTTTCTTTCGACACGCGGCGCTCCGGTGACGCGGCAGTGGGTGTGGGCACTGGTGAAGCAGCAGGACCGTCGGGCAAGCCCGCACATGCTACGCCACAGTTGCGCAACGCACATGGTTGAACATGGTGCGGACCTGCGCAGCGTTCAGACGCTGCTCGGCCACGCCGATATTGCCACCACGCAGGTCTACACCCATCTCGCTCTTGGTCGTTTGAAAGCCGTACATCGCACGCATCATCCGCGCGCGAGATCACGCCGGCACGTCGAGTTTGCCGAGGATGCGGACGCATGAGCAGTCAGGGCAAGTTGACCGAGCTCGCTAGCGAATTTCTCGCGATGCTCGAGAATGAGCGGGGCTCGTCAGAACACACGCTCCGAGCATATCGGCGAGAGCTATTGGCTTTTGCCACTTCTATCGAGAAGCAGTTTGGTTCTGATTGCCAGCCTCAAGCGATCGATCATCTGCACATTCGTGCCTATCTGGGAGAACTGATCGGTCGCGGCCTGCAAAAATCTTCTACAGCTCGAGCATTGGCGGCGATTCGGTCATGGTTCCAGTGGCTCGCACGCAAGGGCCTGTTAGATTCGAATCCCGCGTTGCTCGTCTCCACACCGAAATTGCCCAAACACCTTCCGCGTGTGCCCAGCATTGAGCAGATGAACAAGCTACTTGACACGGCACCGTCCGAGGAGGCGTCGTGGCCGCAGCGCGATCTTGTGATCTTTGAGTTGCTCTATGGTTGCGGTATCCGTAATGCTGAGCTCGTGGGCATCAATCTCGGCGATATCCATTGGGCAGATGAAGTTATACTGGTGCGCGGGAAGGGCCGAAAAGAACGCTACGTGCCGCTTGGGGACGAAGCCCAGTCGGCTCTGCTGCAATACATTCCCCTTCGCGCCGCCAAGCTGGAGCGGGCGACCCGAACTTCAGAGGCGCTGCTGCTGAGTCTTTACCTGCGCGGAAAAGGCGAGGCCCGCCTGACCACGCGCAGCGTGGGACGCATCGTGAAGCGTATTGCCCTCGAACGAGGGCTTTCGGCGGATACTCATCCGCACACCTTGCGCCATGCCTTCGGGACCCACATGCTTGAAGAAGGGGCCGACCTGCGCGCGATCCAGGAAATGCTGGGCCACGAGCGACTCTCGACCACCCAGCGGTACACCCAGCTGACGACGGGTAAACTGGTTGAGGTCTATGACGCGACCCATCCGCGTGCTAAGACCAAGTAAAGCTGCGAACTTTGGCCTAACGGCAGCCAGTCGCTTACACTTAGAGATGGCGGTATTCGCGACATCTTAGGCGCGATGCCATGCCCAAAGGACCCAAACGCTTTGATCGGCAGTGCACTCACAAAAATATTCGGCACCAGCAACGAGCGCGTCATAAAGCGCCTGATGCCTACGGTTGCTTCTATCAACGCGCTTGAGCCCGCGATACGCGAACTGAGCGACGCGGGACTACGGAATAAGACGGCCGAGTTCCGCACGCGGCTCGCGGAGAAAATCGCCGGAATCGAAGATCCGGATCTGCTTCGCGAGGCGGAAAAAGCTGCGCTCGACGAACTGTTGCCTGAGGCCTTCGCCGTCGTTCGGGAGGCAGGCCGCCGGGTTGTAAACATGCGCCACTTTGACGTGCAACTCATCGGCGGCATGGTTCTGCATCAGGGCAAGATTTCAGAAATGCGTACCGGCGAAGGCAAGACTCTCGTCGCGACGCTGCCGTGTTATTTGAATGCGCTGGCAGGGCATGGTGTGCATGTTGTTACAGTCAACGACTATCTCGCAAAGCGCGACGCAGAATGGATGGGAAAGATATACAGCTTTCTGGGTCTGAGCGTCGGCGTAATCGTCCACGACCTCGATGACAGCCAACGTCGCGCTGCCTATGCGTCTGATATCACGTATGGAACGAACAATGAGTTTGGTTTCGACTACCTGCGCGACAACATGAAATTTGAGCTCGCCGATTGTGTGCAGCGCGGGCATTCGTTCGCGATCGTCGACGAAGTTGATTCCATTCTGATTGACGAAGCTCGCACTCCGCTTATCATCAGCGGTCCGACCGACATTACCACTGACAAATATGCTCGCGTAAATCGCATCATTCCATCGCTCGTGCTCGGCGAGGAAATCGAGGAGGGCGAAACAAAAACGCTAACCGGCGATTATGTCGTCGATGAGAAACATCGCACGATTACGGTGAGTGACGAGGGTTGGGAAAAGATAGAGAAGCTGCTCGGCATCGGAAACATTGCGGAAGTCGAAAACTGGGAATTGAAGCATCATGTTGAGACAGCCATCAAGGCGTACGCGCTCTACAAGCGGGATGTTGAGTACGTGGTGAAAGACGGAGAGGTCATTATCGTCGATGAGTTCACCGGTCGCATGATGCCAGGTCGCCGTTGGTCCGACGGATTGCATCAGGCCATCGAAGCGAAGGAAGGCGTGACGATTCGCCGGGAAGACCAGACACTCGCGACAATCACGTTCCAGAACTACTTCCGCCTTTATCGCAAGCTCGCCGGCATGACCGGAACCGCAGAGACAGAAGCGGCGGAGTTCGACAAGATTTATAAGCTCGACATCGTCGTCATTCCAACGAACAAAGAAATGCGCCGTCTTGAGAATCCGGATGTCGTCTATCGCACGGCGAAAGAGAAATACTTCGCTGTCGCCGATGAGATTTCCCGCCTGCACGAGCAACGCCAACCGGTGCTCGTAGGCACAACTTCGATCGAGAAGTCTGAGTTGCTGTCGTCGATTCTGCAACGCAAGGGCGTGCGTCATGTTGTGCTGAATGCGAAGTATCACGAGCGTGAGGCGGAAATCGTTGCGCAGGCCGGCCGCTTCGGCATGGTCACAATCGCGACAAACATGGCCGGTCGCGGAACTGATATTTTGCTCGGCGGCAATGCGGAGTTTCTCGCTCGCCAGGAATTGGTCAAGAAGAACATGGCGCGCAGCATCAGCAGCGCCGAGGGCGCGCTTGCGCCAATCGCGCCTGAGGGCATGTTGCGCTTCTATTACCAGGGTCAGGAATTCGAGACAACGCAGCAGAATTGGAATGAGATCTTCAGCGTTCACGAAGCGAACGCAGCGCGTGAACGGGAGCAAGTGGTTGCGGCGGGCGGTCTGCATATCCTCGGCACTGAGCGTCATGAGTCACGGCGGGTAGACAACCAGCTTCGCGGTCGTGCAGGTCGACAGGGTGATCCGGGAGCTTCGCGCTTCTACTTGTCGCTTGAAGATGACCTGATGCGCATCTTTGCGCGCGAGTGGGTGTCAACGCTGCTGCAACGCCTCGGCATGGAAGAGGGAGTGCCGATCGAGTCTGGACTGATTACGCGCCGCATCGAGAGCGCGCAAAAGGCAGTTGAAACGCAGAACTTCGAGTCACGCAAGCACGTGCTCGAATACGACGATGTGATGAACAAGCAGCGCGAGGCTGTCTATGGATTGCGTCGCCAGTTGCTTGAGGGTCTGGAACAAAAAGAGCTGATTGTTGAGGATTATGTTGCCGCGATCCTCAGCAATGTGCTGGATAAATTTGCACCCGCCAATGTGCATCCTGATCAATGGGACACGACCGGACTCGGCAATGAGCTGATAAACCAGTTCGGGTTGGATCTGAGCGTTGAGGGCCTCTCACCCGCAGAACTGAACCGTCATGAGCTTGGCGAAGGCTTGTTCAATCGCTTGCGCGAGAAATACGAGCAGAAGGAAGCCATCATTGGCTCGCCGGCGATGCGATACCACGAGCGCATGATTATGCTCAGCGTGCTTGATGGGCTGTGGAAGGACCATTTGCTCGCGATGGATCATCTCAAAGAGGGAATTGGTCTGCGCGGGTACGCACAGCAGGATCCTCTCGTTGCCTACAAGCGTGAATCGTTCGACACCTTCGAAGCGATGATGACGCGGTTTCAAGAAGACACTGTGCGCTTCCTGTATCGCATGCAGATCATCGGTCCCGACGGCAAAGAGGTGACGGTGGCTCAGCAGGCGCTGCCATTGCACGAGGTGTCAGCCTCGTCCTCTGCGCAGCCAACGAATGGTCACGCACCGCCGACGGTCCCTGTGCCGACTCGGGCACCATCGACTACGATCGATGCCATCGAGCAGGAGTTTCATCGAAAGAAAAAGCGCGAACTGGAACAGGCCCGTTTTGCTGGAGCGGATACCGCGGACACGCAGACGTCGCAAAGGCGGACTGGCGACAAGGTGGGGAGGAATGATCCTTGCCCATGCGGTTCCGGTAAGAAATACAAAAAATGCCATGGGGCGAGCGGCGAAGATGCGTAACTGTGACGGTTATGTGTTCGCCGTCACCACTGTGGGCACTTCATCGAAGGTCAAATTTTTCGCTGGCGATCTGGTCGCTCTTCGCCAATCCTCAAAGAGTCTGCCGTAGCTGAGCGTGATGTAGTCTGACTTCGCCACACCCAGCATCTTCGCGGTTCGGTCGATCCACTCCGGCTTCCCTTCCAGTTCTGCATAAATGCCGATCGCCGTTTCGTCCAGCGTCACGTGCCCTTCGCCGTCTTCCCACTCTGTGCGCCATTTCTCATACACAAAAGCAGGTTGGTATCCGAGTTTTTCGAGAATAAGTGCGGCCGCCGCGCCATTTTCCACTCCGGTTTCGACTTCTATCCGAGACTTGTGCGCGGCGCCAGGATCGTCGTCGTCGGGCTTGGCCTTGAACGTCATGATCCAGCGTTCTCCGTATTGACGCAAGCGAAGCAGGCGTCCTGAATTCAGCAGGTCGCGCCCAGGAGTGTCATAAAGGATGTTCCGCTCGAAAGTCCGTGGAGTTTTCTTTTTGAAGCCGAGCTTCTCAAGCTGTTTTTCAAATGCGATGGGATCTTTGACGCGGAATTTTATTTCAACCTCGATCTGCTCCATGCGCGAAAGTATATGCGAATACGATGGAACACAGGATGATGCGAAAAACGACATTGCGATTGCGGGTCGATTCCGCACTCATCGACTCTGCCCAATCACGCGCAGCAATTGCGCATGGGGCTGAATTAATAAGATCCGGCGGGACAGTGGCTTTCCCGACGGAGACGGTATACGGTCTTGGTGCTGATGCTCTGAACGCGGACGCTGTCGCGGAGATTTTTGCGGCGAAGGAGCGCCCAGCATGGGACCCCCTAATCGTTCACATCAGCGACGCGGCAATGCTCGCTCAGGTGACGCGAGATATTGCGCCAGCAGCGCGAAAATTGATGGACGCTTTCTGGCCAGGTCCCCTCACGCTGCTG
Source organism: Acidobacteriaceae bacterium (assembly GCA_035567995.1). Classification (GTDB taxonomy): domain Bacteria; phylum Acidobacteriota; class Terriglobia; order Terriglobales; family Acidobacteriaceae; genus JBBPYY01. The sequence continues at coordinate 2,109 of DATMOZ010000266.1, read as the reverse complement.
CTGCCCCGCGATCAAACGGTGCCCGATGCGGTAACAGCGGGCCGCGATCTGGTGGGAGTGCGAATGCCACGACACGCCGTGGCGCGAGCTTTGATCGCTGCTGCCCAAGTGCCGATCGCCGCTCCCAGCGCCAATCGCTTTGGACGAACCAGCCCGACGACTGCCGATCATGTGCTCGAAGATCTTGACGGGCGGATCGATGCTGTCATTGACGGTGGTCCGACCAAACTCGGTGTTGAGTCTACCGTCGTCGCCGCCTCTGAAAGCGGAATTGTCTGCTATCGCCCCGGGGTCATTACTCAGGAACAGATGGAATCAGTTGTCGGCTCCGTCATGATGTTCTTGCCGCCACCAACCAACGAACCTCCTCAAGCGCTACCGTCGCCCGGGGTGGGTCTGAGGCATTACGCGCCGCGTGCGCGGCTGATATTGATAGAGGCGGATAATACCTCGGTGTTGCGCTCGAAGTTGCTGAAAATGGGTGCTGATCTTGCGGCGGGCGGCGACTCCGTCGGCCTGATGCTGCCGTCTGGGTGGGAGCAAACGCCACAGGTACGAGCTATCTATCAATGGGGCGGTTGGCAGGACTGCGATGCACTGGCCGAACGGTTATTTGCGGGTCTGCGCGAACTGGATGCCGCGGGCGTAAGCGTAATCGTTTGTCCGCTGCCTGCTGCCCGGGGAGTCGGGGTTGCGATACGTGACAGGCTGTTGAAAGCCGCAAGATGAATTCGCTAGCGCAGCTGACCTAACGACACGGGGGGTTGCTCCGCAGCCTTGTGGATGTACTTAATCGCGGACTTGAAAATGAGCACTCGTTGTCTGGTCTTTGAACAGATCTTGATGGTATCGCGGTCGTACCATTCAATCTTTCCTTCAAGTCTTTCGCCATCTTCGAGATGGATGACCATTAATGTTTGCGATTGCACTTGTTTCTGCAGGTAGAAAATTTCAGCTTGTGCGCCATCGCTCGCTGATGTCTCCAGCGGAGCAGTCGTTCGTTCTCTGCCCGCTGTGTGCGGCCTTATCGGAGACTTCGCCGCGCGCGTAAGCGATGACGCGACGCTCGGGCTTGGATCCATTTCCGGACGAATATTTAGTGCTTCAGCCATATAGAAGACGAAGGTGAGGATTGAGATGCGGATTTCGCGCAAAAAGTTCCGGCGATGCCGCGCTATCAGCCATTCGGGGCTGTTTGCGTCAGTCCGGCCGCAAACGCATCGAGAGAAAGCGACCGCAACAGGTTACGACGCATTCCGCTTTCGACCTCGTGCAGCCCATTCACAGCGCTCTCGAGCCAGTTGAAGCTCACGGAGTCTGCCATTTTCTGCAACTGGGTAGCGATGTCGACATTGCGCACCAGGTCTGGCGCCCCAGCCTGCAGGACGAGAATGTCTTCGAACAACGAGTAGAGAACGCGCAGCAAAGCCTGCGTTTTCTGTTGGCCTTCGGCCCCGGCCCTGTAGGTTTCAGTAAGGCGGAAGACTGTTGAGTGGTCCTCGGCCGACATTGCCGATCGCAGCAAGGTCAGCGCATCGGCGCGGCTGGCAACATATGACGGGAGATCGAACCCGAGCGCACGGCCCGGAGCGCCCTCCGACAGGCGCGCAACCAGTTGGCGTTCGGCTGGCTTCCACTCGGCGTGGCGTTCTGACAACAACTTCTCGATCTCTGCTGGTGCCATCGGGCCTACGTGAACTTTCGTCGAGCGCGAGCGGATGGTTGGCAACAGGTCTCCAAGGTTTTCTGCCAGCAGGAAGATGTGCGCGTACTCAGGGGGCTCTTCGAGCACCTTGAGCAGGGAGTTTGCTGCTTCCTTCATGAATGCGCTGCCGGTGAAGATGTAAACGCGCCGTCGCGCTTCAGCGGGCCGGTAATAAATGCTGCTGATGAGGTTACGAACCTGACCAATCTTGACCAGGAGCTGTGGCGGATCGGGAGGAATGACCAGCACGTCAGGATGTGTCTGCACCATGATGCGTGTCTCGCGCTTGTCGGCGTCCCGCATGTCTTCACGTGCCGCGGCAGCCTCGGAGACGCGTGCGTCCAGGTCTTCCGCGGCGGCGATACGAATGCAGTTCGTACAGGCTCCGCACGCGTCGGGAAGGC